>JAQVWB010000192.1 GCA_028698695.1 Syntrophomonadaceae bacterium
GGCAACCGACGAATCGACCCCGCCGGACAAAGAATCGTGCGTTCGAGGGACTCGGAGCTATATAGAGGAGTCTTTAGTCTAATCATTTCGATACTTGTAATTCTGACAAAAACAGCAAAAAATATGTTATAATTAATATTTGTAAAGCTTGGTATTAAATACGGCGTCAAACTTGTATACATGACTATTTCTCGCCGGTTTATAAACATATAGCATCCCGTATGAATAAGATTAAGTAAGAGTTTAACCAGGGGGGCAGTTATGCAGAATTTGTTCATGGATATTCTGTTTCCACAGAATGAATGTTGTGTGTGTCGGGAAGCGGGACGCTATAATACACGTCGTCCGTGGTGCGACCAGTGCCAGGAGAAAATGGATAATCTGCGCAGTTTTTTGCCTACCTGTGATATCTGCGGCAAGTACCTGTTAAATGGCGGCAGTCGTTGTGAAGAATGCCAGGCAGAGAAACCGCCGTTTACTATTGCCCGGGCGGCGGGGCCCTATGAGGAACCCTATCGTATTGCGATAAAGGTGCTGAAGTTTTTGGGTCGCAGGCAGTTGGGTTATTGCATGGGTATTATGATGGCGGAGGTAGTAAAGGAAGAACCCCTCTTCTGGCCGATTGATTTAATTGTGCCGGTACCATCTTCAAAAGCCAGTATGAAACAAAGAGGCTTTAACCAAACTGAAGTTTTGGGTCAACGAATTGGCAAGTGTTTAAAACTGCCGATTAATGCTGATGTGTTGCGTCGGATTAAAGAGACGCCATCCCAGCGGGAATGCACCCGGGAAGAACGGGAAAGAAATTTGTGGAGAGCTTTTGAAGTAAAGGATAAATCGAAAATATGTGGAAAAAGTTTATTACTGGTAGATGATGTTTATACGACCGGCTCTACCAGCCGTGAGTGCTGCCGGACTTTGCTGGATGCCGGGGCTGAGCGGGTAGGTGTAATTGTCTGGGCAATTGGCACCGGATATTAAGTATAATAGCGGTGATTATGTAGCGGAAGCCATCAGCTTCCGTGGTGATAGGATGACAAAAGATAGCGGAAACCTGTAATGGAATTACCAAAGGAGGTTTAGTGTTATGGCCGATTTGAGAAATTGCTCGGAATGTGGCAGATTGTTTGCTTATCAGGGCAGGGATGTTTGCAGCAGATGTTTGGAGGGTGAAGACGAAGATTATATGGTAGTACGCCGCTATGTAAGAGATCACCCCGGAGCGAGTGTATTTGAAGTTGCTGATGAAACCGGAATTGAAGAAGAAAAGATACTGCAATTTCTAAAAGATGGCCGTTTGCAGAGCAAAGGGTTTGCTGAAGTACAGGAATGCCAGATGTGCGGGCGTCGTATTACGGTAGGAAAGTATTGTGATAATTGTATAAAACGGCTGGATGTCCAGCTCAGGGAAGCACAACGGCCTGGCCAGGGCAAAAAAGGACCGGATAAAGGCGCAGGCATGCATATTAAGGAATAGACCTGAATGGAAATATATAACCGGGGTTAAAAACCTTCTTTACATAATGAGACTATAGGATAGTAAAACACTATAAAACGGAGAATAATATTAAAAAACAAGTTTAAGGGGGCTAAAGCAGCTCCCTTTTTTATGCGACAATAGAGACAGACGAAGATTTATGAGGTGGTTACCATGATGATTTCAAAAACTCAATTACAGAGTATGCTCAAAGTATATGGAAAAGACAAGGCCGTTAATAAGATTGATTTGCCCCAGGCGGCCAAAGCCGCGGGAAAACTCGACCAGTTGGCCATTTCCAATGAGAGCAGAACCAAACAGAAGGCCATGCAGGCAATCAGACAGGCGCCGGAAATCCGTCCGGAGCTGGTAAGTGAACTGCAGGAGAGAATCTCGGCAGGTACTTATACCGTTACGAATGATGAAGTTGCGGAAAAAATGATTGATCGTGCCATTGTTGACAGATTAGTATAGGAAAGCGGTGAGCAGATGCGAGACCTGCTAAACGGTTTTATACAAATAATCAGTGAACAGAATAGTTTACTGGAGCAAATTGTGAAACTGAGTGAGGACAAGCGCCAGGCTATTGTTTTAGGTCAGGTTCAGGAACTGGATAGTATGGTACACAAAGAGGGCTTACTTGGTCAGGAGTTGGAAAAACTGGAAAGTGCCCGTTTTGTTTTACAGGTGGAAATAGCTGACAAACTGGGAATGCCGGTAACTGAGCTTAATGCCGGTGAAATCAGACGGCTAACCTCGGAGCAGTATCCGCAGCTATCGACCAGGTTGAATGAACATTTGACCAATCTGGAAAAACTGATTGGCAAATTGCGTAGTTCCATTCAGGAGAATAATGAACTGCTTAAAATGTCACTTGATTATATAGATGAGATGTATTATCTGCTGAGTCCCGAGGATGATCCCGGCGTGTATTCGGACAAAGGCACTGCCGACGTCCCCGGTAAACGACTGCAGCTCATAGATAAAAAAGCCTGAAAATAAAACAAAGCGAGGGAAGACTATGCATATTTTCGCCGGATTGGAAATTGGAAAACGCTCGATTATGACTCATCAATCGGCCTTAAATATTACCGGTCATAATATAGCCAATGTAAATACACCCGGATATACCCGGCAAAGCCCTAATATTGTTACCAGTCCACCCTGGCATACCCCGGTGCTGACCGGCAATTCCCAGGTGGGTCAATTTGGGACCGGCGTAGATGTTATTAGTATTGACCGTTTACGCGATCGTTTCCTGGATGACCAGATTCGCAATGAGACGAGGACTCTGGGATACTGGGATTCCATGCAAGAGAGCCTGTCGCGTTTGGAAGTCATTCTGAACGAACCTTCTACCGATGGATTGCGCGGGGTTATGGACCAGTTCTGGGAATCATGGCAGGACCTGTCAGCCCATCCGGAAAGTGAATCGGTGCGCTCGGTAGTAACGCAGCGGGGGATGGCACTGGCGGAAGCCTTTAATCATACCTACCGTCAGCTGAAGGAACTTCGCGAGGATGCCAATGCCAGCGTTCGTGTAAAAGTTGATGAGATTAATTCCATTGCCCAGCAGCTAAGTGATTTGAATAAACAGATTTTGGCCATTTCCGTAGCCGGGAAGGAACCTAACGACCTGTTAGACAAGCGGGATTTACTCCTTGACCAGCTGGCCAGCATAGCTGATATACAAGTATATGAACAGCGCAATATTATAGATGAATCTACCGGCGCAGTGAAACGGTTCAGCGGTATGATTACTGTTCAATTAGGCGGCCGGTCTCTCGTGCAGGGAACTGACTACCATCGGCTGGATACGGAAGCTGATTTGGAAAGCATGAATATGATAGTCTGGGAAGATACCCGCGTCAAAGCTGATATACAGGGTGGAGAACTGCGCGGATTACTGGATGTTCGCGGTAAAACCATGCTGGAAACCGGCCCCTCGGAATATAAAGAATTGATTCCCAATCTGATTAATGATTTAAATCGCATGGCCAAGACCATTATAATGACAACTAATGAACTGCATCGGGACGGTTTCAGCCTGAATAACCAAACGGTTACTCCCGATGGTACTAATTTCTTTACACAGCCGGCTGATCCGTCTGACCCGGCCATAAAGTGGGCAGAATATTTCAATGTAACGCAGAATATAATTGACGACCCGAAAAATATTGCCGCAGCCAGCGAGGCCACCTGGGACGCTCTGGGCAATAAAGTAAACTTTGGTGACGGGGGAATTGCGTTGCAGATTGCCCGGGTAAAGCATCTGGGCTATACCGGAGGAGATGCTTCTCTGATTCAGTTTGTTACGGTTGATGACTACTGGCGCTCAGTATGTGC
>JAQVWB010000193.1 GCA_028698695.1 Syntrophomonadaceae bacterium
CGCAAGTAGCTTTTATTATATGAACTTGGCAGTATAATCACTCTTGAAATGTTCCAGTGTGGTTAATACCGGGGCTGGGGCTGCCTGACCCAGACCGCACAGGCATGCTGTGGACATAACCGTACCAGACGTTCCATTCTGGCCATTTCATCAGAATTACCCTGACCAGCCTTGAAGCGTTTTAACATTTCATGCATGCGCTTGGTTCCTTCCCGGCAGGGTGTACATTTTCCGCAGGACTCATGTTCAAAGAATTTGGTGATTTTCTCAACTACATCCACCATATCTCTGGTTTCATCCATGACAAAGACTGCTCCTGAACCAAGGGTAGCACCAATGGCTCCCATGGAATTAAAATCAATCTGCGTGTCCAACAGGGCTTCAGGAATGAATCCTCCGGAAGTACCGCCAATCTGAACCGCCTTGAATTTTTTGCCACCAGCCATGCCACCGCCATAGTTGAATATTACCTCACGAATAGTGGTATCAGTAGGCACTTCGATTACCATACGGTTATTAATATCACCGGTTAAGGTCAAGACCTTGGTACCCGGATAAGCTGAAGCTCCAATTCCTGCATACCAGTCGGCACCTTTTTCAATAATGGCAGGTAAATTAGCGAAGGTTTCGACATTGTTTACTATAGTCGGTTTGCCCCATAATCCGATTACCGGCGGGAACGGGGGTTTAAAACGAGGTTCACCCCGACTGCCTTCAATAGATTCGATTAAAGCACTTTCTTCACCACAAACATAGGCTCCGGCTCCCATACGAACTTCGATATCAAAATCGCCCAGTACGCCTTTGGCCTTGGCCTGCTCGATAGCTTTATTCAGTATCTCAACTACATAGGGGTATTCTCCACGACAGTAGATATATCCCTTGTCAGATCCAATGGCATAACCACAGATGGCCATACCTTCCAGCAGACTCTGAGGGTCATTTTCCATAATAATACGGTCCTTGTATGTGCCTGGCTCACCTTCGTCTGCATTACAGACTACATACTTCTGATCAGCCTTGGTATTATAAGAAAAACCCCATTTGGTCCCGGTATTAAATCCAGCCCCGCCGCGACCGCGCAAACCTGATTTTTTCACTTCTTCAATCAAGTCCGGCTGGCTCATGCTGCGTGCTTTTTCCAATGATTTATAACCACCGGCATTAATATATTCATCAATGTTCAGCGGATCAATTTTACCGTAGTTACGCAGAACAATACGCATTTCTTCGGCCATTTTATTCCCTCCTTCCTGACTTATTTACACCCCTGCAGAATTTCCGGTATAGTTTTTGCCGATACATTTACATAAGGGGTGCTGTTAATAGTAATAACCGGAGTACCCTGACACTGACCTACGCACTCCGTAAATTCCAGCGTGAATTTGCCGTCAGCAGTAGTTTCACCCATCTTGATTCCCAGCTGGGACTCGAGAGCTGATACTACATCTGCAGCACCGGCTACATGACAGGGTGCACTTTCACATATACGAATAATGAAGCGACCACGTGGTCCCACTTTAAAATAGGAATAAAAAGTGGCTACTCCATAAGCTCTGGCTGGAGAAACATCAAATATTTCAGCTGCAACCGCAATAGCATCTTCAGGAATATAATTATATTCTCTTTGCAGAGCATGATAAGCTTCAATCAATCCACCAGGTTTGTCCTTATATGCACTAATAATTTTTTTATAATCTGACATCTGACTTTGTCACCTCCTGTAGCGCGCTAAAAGCGCATACTTCCCTATTGATTAAATACCTGCCTTTAAATATGCAGAGCCAGGAAATATTAATACTACCGAAACCTCTTCTCCCGCTTCTACTGGCGGACTACCCGCCGGCAGGTCTATAAAAGCATTGCATCCTAACAATGAACGAAGCATGCTGGGCTTCTGTCCAGGCAGAACCTCAACTTCCCAACCATTCTCCGTACAATAGGCCCGTCCACGAACCATGCGCCTGGAACCGCTTTTTTTTGAATAACCGGTTATACAACGGGCCTTTATGCGTTGATAATTACTGTCTAACCCCAATAAATTTTGAATTACAGGGGTTACCAGCATATTATAGTTAACTGCACAGGCTGCTGGATTTCCTGATAAAGAAATCAGTAAACAATGATCAGCAATTCCGGCCGCGGAATGACTTCCCGGTTGCATTTCAACTTCCCGGAAAAGTACTCTGGCATTTAAGGCATTCATTACGGTTTCCGCTTCATTTTCATCGTTTTGAAAAGTGCCTCCAGTGAAAATAACCAGATCCAGGTTAGCCATTTCCCGGCTTAACTGGGCAACCATTTCTTCATGCCCGATTATTCCTGAATAAATTACCGGGCAAACCAGACCACCGTCTCTGTTTACCAGTGCATTAATCATTGGCCCATTGCTATCCCATATCTGACCATCTTTAAGTTCCCCGCCTGCCGGGACAATATTTGCCGAAAGACAAACAATTGCTACCTGGGGCTGTAGTACTACTTCTACATCAGTAATACCATAAGCGGCCAGTAATGCCATGCCAGCATAATCCAATTTGGTTCCGGCCGGCAACAGTATTTCATTCTGTTTAAAATCTTCACCGGCAGTTTTAATATTAGTTCCCGGTTTAATCTGTTCCAGAACAATTACCTGTTGCTGTTCAAATCGGGCCTTTTCAACAGGTACCACGGCCACTGTACCGGCAGGGAGTATTCCTCCAGTCGATACTGCTGCCGCTTGATTAATCTCCAGGCTGAATCGGGGAAGACTCCCCAGTTCCAGATCAGCTACCACGTTATAGCTGCTGCCAATCTGGTCAGGACCCTCACCCAGAGCAAAACCATCCACAGCTGATTGAGCTTTGGCCGGTAAATCATGGGCTGCATAAATCGGCTGCAGCAAAATTCTATTTACCGCCTGGTCTAACGGAATTATTTCACCAGAAAGGATATTGCAATTCTCTATTAAGATTTCCATGGCATTTTCCAGGCTAATGCTAGAATGCACTTTGTTATCCTCCTAAAATGGTGCTGACTTTCCAAAAGGGCAGACCGGGAAATGGCAAATTTTGCACTCCTGGCAAAGTCCTCCGTGTCCCAGAGCTACTATGTCAGCTCGTGATATACGCTCCCCGACAAAGACGCGGGGTAAAATCAGATCCAATGTAGTAATCCGATTAAACAATGCACCACCAGGAACTCCGCATATAGCCACATGACCCATGTAAGCCATCATAAATTGCGAACCTGGTAGTACCGGAGCACCATGAAATACTACCTGGGCTCCGCTGTTACGAATTGCTTCGGGAGTGGCATCATCAGCATCCACCGACATCCCGCCGGTAACGAGGACAAGGTCTGCTCCCTCAGCAATTAAATTTTGAATTTCCAGGGCGATAAGTTCTTGATCGTCAGGGACAATTGTCTGTCCCATCCAGCGACCACCGAAAGCATTAATTTTCTGGCGCAGAATATGGGCAAATCCATCCCGGGTTCTGCCGCTGTTTACTTCACTGCCTGTGGTAACAACTCCCACCCATAATGGTTTATATGGCCTAACCGTAATCAGGGGTATCGGGTTTAAAGCCAGGCTCTCGGCTTCCTGAAGCAGATTAGCCTCAATAGCCAGTGGAACTACGCGAGTTCCTGCTATAAGCTGACCCTTGGATACCTGCAGATTATTATGCAGTGTAGAAAAAATAATATCCTCAATATTATTTATCCATTGCAATTGGCTGACCTGAACCTTCAACAAGCCATCAAATTCAGCCTTCAGATTTACTCTGCCCTGACTGGGCCCAGTAATGACAACTCCAGTTCCAGCCGCAGCCCCGGCCAGACG
>JAQVWB010000021.1 GCA_028698695.1 Syntrophomonadaceae bacterium
TTCCGATCTAGTTTTAGAACCTGACTGTTCCTGACTCTTTCTGACTTAACCTGACGGTTTAATAATTATTTAATAAAGTCAGTTAGAGTCAGATTAAGTCAGCTTAAAAAATAGAAACATACTACTTTAATAGGAAGCATAACTCCCTATGTGGTACCCAACTCAATATTAATCAATAAAAAAATCTGTGTTAATCCTGGACAATCTGTGTTATCACCCTAACGGGGACTTCACCCTAACGGGTACCACTGATACACTCTGTCGGGTGTAATTAATGTTGCTGATGCTCCGCCTGTTGGCTCCGCAATTAATGTTGCCCACAGGACTCCTGATGTTCACTATCGTTCACAATTAATGTTGCCCACAGGACTCCTGATGTTCACTATCGTTCACAATTAATGTTGCTGCGTCCATTAAAAAGATGCTCTCAAAAGGGAATTGGCGCTCATATGTCAAATAGTTTAATTAGTCTCAATAGAGGAGTTGGCTTATTGAAGCAACAGATTTTAAATCAATTGCTGCTTTCCCGCGGGGAGTTCATTTCCGGTGCTAAACTGGCCAATATCACCGGGGTAAGCAGGGTAGCTGTATGGAAACATATGGGAAATCTCAAACAGGAAGGCTATAATATTATTAGTGTTAAGGGTAAGGGTTATCAGCTATTGCAGATAGAAAATATTATAATACCTGAAATAGTAGCAGATTATTTACAAACTGAAAATATTGGCCGAAAAGTGTTTATCGTCCCTCAGATTGATTCCACCAATAACAGACTTAAAGCTATGCTGCAGGAACAATCGTTACCAACAGGCACAGTTTTAGTTGCTGCTTCTCAAAATTCAGGCAAAGGCCGACGGGGACGCAGCTGGATATCCCCACCTGGGGGATTATGGTTCTCGGTTTTATTACGCCCTCCACTCGATTTAGCCAGGACCGCATTGTTATCTCTCGTTTTTGCAGTAGCTTGCACACATGCTCTTCAGCATTATACTGAGGCGGCTTGTCAGATTAAGTGGCCTAATGATTTGTTAATTGGCGGAAAAAAGGTTGGTGGCATATTACTGGAACTTGAGGGTGAGATTGGTGCTGCTAATTATCTGATAGTTGGTATAGGTATCAATGTTAACCTGGACCTGGATTCCATTCCGGTTGAAATAAGGGATTATGCTATTTCCATGCAAATTGCTGAACAAAAGAATTTTGAGCTTAATCATATTCTGGCAACGGTGTTAAATGAAATGGAAAGATATTATGAACGCTTTTTAGCAGAAGGTATTACTGATATTATGCAGGAGTTTTGCAGTTTGTGTTATCATTTGGGACAGGAAGTCAGGGTTGATATGGGTTCTCGAATTTTGGCCGGAGTAAATATTGGTATTGATGAACAAGGATCATTATTAATAGATACAGGCGAACAAATCTGCAAAGTTAGTACCGGCGATGTATCTGTAGTTTCGCGGGGGGAATTATAGTGTACTTACGAAAAATTGATATAAAAGGCTTCAAATCTTTTGCTGACCATACTATAATCGATTTTCAACCAGGGATTAATATTATTGTAGGTCCTAACGGTTGCGGTAAAAGCAATGTAGTAGATGCTATCAGATGGGTATTGGGGGAAGCTAATATCCGCAATTTGCGCGGTCAAAAGAGTGAAGATGTTATTTTTAATGGAACTGACAATAATAGAGCTTTGGGTATGGCCAATGTTGAAATTGACATTAACAACGCCGAACATATTATATCTACCGAATTCAGTGAGGTTGCGGTAGCCAGAAAACTATTCCGTTCAGGGGAAAGTGAATTTTATTTAAACAGCAGCCGGGTTCGTTTAAAAGACATTCATAGTTTATTTACCGGCACTGGATTAGGTAGAAGGGGTTATTCCATTATTGGTCAGGGTGAACTTGAGCAGGTCCTTAATGGTCAGGGCCTGGAACGACGCATGTTCCTGGAGGAAGCTTCCGGCATAAGCAAGCACCGACAGCAGCGTGACGAGGTCAGAAGGCGTATAACAACTACAGGTGAAGATTTAGTAAGGGTTAGTGATTTGTTAAGCGAATTAAGTGTTAGGAAACTCGAGGTTGAACAAAAAGCCAATTGCGCCAGGCGATATATTTCTCTTGCCAGTGAGCTTACTGAATTGGATAAACAGGTAATGCATTACGAGATAGATAAACTAACCCGGGATATGCAGCAGAAGCACAAACTGCAACAGGAGAAAAAAGATTCTCTTGTAATAGCTCAGACTAAATTAAATCAATGGCAACAAAACTGGCAAGCTAATACTAAACAGATGGAAGAATTACGACTGGAAATAGAGCGACTAAGAGAAGAAAAGTATTCTCTGGAGAATTTGCTGAATTCAATGTCAGGTGAAATTCGCCTGAGCGAAGAACGCATTAAGAACCATGAAGAACGATTGACCACTAATGGTACAGATGAGGCCAAATACGCTGAAATGCTGCATAAGATAGGCCACGATCTGAATCGAATGAGTAATGACTTTGAGGAAGAAGAACAAAAATTCCAGCTTAGACTAAATGAATATCACGAATTAAAACTAAATCTTACTGCGGTGGAAGAGTCTATTGAACAGCTGAATTGTGAATTTGAAGACCACAAGTTATTGGCTTTTGATGTCATGCGCGAGGAAACCAGTACCGGTAACCGTATCAGAGAGATTGAAGATCTGACTGCCAGACTGGCGGAAAAGGGCCAAAGAATAAATATTTACATTGAAGAGTTGGGCAATCAACAGGGAAGATCAACCTCAGAATTGGATAGATTGCAAACCGATATTGAACATTTGAACCGCAGTATTGCCCAGGAAGAACATCATCAGCACCAGCTTTTACAGAAAAAAAGACAACAAGCTGAAGAAGTAGCGTTGCTGGAAACAGAATTTGCCAGACTGGATATGGAAAGGGTAAAGATAGAGAACGAATTGTTGGGTATCAGAGAGAGACAGCGTAATCTGCTGGGATATTCATCCGGAGTAAAATATATCCTGAACCCGGCTAATAAGAATAAATTTCCCGGATTAACCGGAGTTGTGGGTGAAGCCCTGGAGGTGCCGGAAGGAATGGAAACTGCTATAGAAATAGCAGTTGGCCGCGGGGTGGAGAATGTGGTGATAGAAAAAGTGGAACAAGCCCGTCAGGCAATAGAATTATTAAAGCAACAACGGGCAGGTCGCGTAACTTTTTTACCCCTGGATGTTTTGCGGGTTCAAACCGTACCCTCGGAAGTATTGAGTCAATTGTTATCAATTGATGGAGTAATGGGCTTAGCATCCCAACTAGTAAATTATCCGCCGGATTTTAAACTGGCAGTAGAATATTTGCTGGGACGAATACTGGTAACCCGTGATATGAATGTAGCTATAAATTTGTTAAAAAACTTTTCTTATCCTTTGCGAACAGTAACCCTGGAAGGTGAATTGTTTAATGGGAATGGTGCGATTACCGGAGGTATTAAGCCAAACCAAACTGAAGGACCTTTAAAACGTAAAGCCGAAGAAAACAGTTTAAACTTAAAACAGCAACAAAACCGGCAGGCGTTGGATAAGAATCGCAGTATGACGCAACAGGCTGATGAAAAATTATCAGTTCTGGAAAAGCAATTGGATAGTAATATACACCGGTTAACCGAATTTAATATGAAACGGGATATGATGAATGAACAAAAGCAGAAGACTACAGCTGAACAAGTTCGCCTGGCAAATGAACAGAAGGCTTATCAGGAACAGTTTGTTCATATACAAATTGAGCGGGATGAATTATTAACAGAAAAAACTCAACTTGATAACCTGCAAAAAGAATTGCAGCAACATAATCAGCAGCTTGGTGTGGAACTGGAAAAGATGAAAGTAAAGAGCGATACAGCTATCAGAGACCGGGATATTTTTAGGGAACGTTGTTCGTCTTATCAGGAACAGGTTGATATGAAACGTCAGGAATTGGAAAACACTAAAAGAAGCATTGAACAGTTGCAACAGGTGAGGAATTCATATGAACAATCCTACAATCAATGCAAACAGTTACATAATCGCCTGATGGAAGAAACCAAATCAGAGCAGCAGAAAATCGTTGATATAAAATGTTAACAGGAGAAAACAACTGTTCAATTGGAAAATATTAATGCCGTGTTATTGGCAAGGCAAACTGCTAATCAGGAATTACAAAAGCTATTACAGGAAATGAACACCGAGGATAATCCACTAAGAGAAAAGGTAATTAATCTGGAAAATGCTATACACCATGGTGAGATATTGATAGCGAAAATGGAAACAGAACTGGAGAACTATATTAGTCGTTGGCAAGAAAAATTTGATGATGCGATTCCTGAAATAGATTCGTTTTTGTCGGGGGCGCAGGTTAGAAATTCCAAGTCTCGAATGCTGGAACTAAGCGGTTTGATTGATGAACTGGGGATTGTAGACCTGGGTTCAGTACAGGAATATGAAGAAGTAGAAGCACGTTTTGAATATATGAATAGTCATTATGAGGACCTGGTCCAGGCCAGGGATTCACTGGACAGACTTCTGCGGGATACGGAAAATCTAATGGGAAAAAGGTTTGGCCAGTTTTTAATGTTAGCTAATGATAGTTTTAACAAGACTTTTACTGAAATGTTTTCCGGAGGTGAAGCCCGCTTATTACTGGAAAAGTCTGATGACCGGTTAGAGGCCGGAGTAGACATTGAAGTAAAAATGCCGGGTAAAAAATTACAGTCATTAAATCTGTTATCCGGTGGGGAAAGGGCGCTTACCTGTATAGCCTTTATATTTGCATTACTGCGCTTGAAACCTATCCCGTTCTGTTTACTTGATGAGATTGATGCTGCTCTGGATGAAACCAACTTAACTCGCTTTACACGATTTTTGCAGAGTATGTCAGAACAAATACAGTTTATAATCATTACGCATCGACAAACTACCATTGAATGTGGTGATCATATTTTGGGGGTTACTATGCCGGAAAAAGGAATTTCCAAAGTATTTACGCTCAGTTTAAAGGAAGCTGAAAATATGGCTGGATAAAAGGAAGGTGTAATATCATGGCATTATTTGATAAGTTTAAAAACAAGAAAAAAGATAATCTACCGGAAGAATCTAATGAACTGCTGGTAAAGGATTATGAGGAACCTGCGCCTTATGAGATTACGCAGATTGAAGATGAATCACAAACTGATGAATTAAAATCTGAAGCCAAATTAAAAAATGGAATTTTTGATAAATTCAAACGGGGGCTAAGCAAAACCAGACAAAACATCAGCAATAAAATTGAGACCCTCGTAAAGAGTTCGCGTAAGCTGGATGATGATTTCTGGGATGAATTGGAAGAAATATTAATTGAGGCAGATGTGGGGGTGCCGACCAGTCTGGAATTAGTAAAGAATGTCAAAGAATCAGCAAAAAAGCAAAAGGTTAATGAACCGGAACAAGTAACGGCTTTAATCAGGGACGAGATAAAGAGGTTGTTGGAGGCCAGTGAAAACCGGCTGTTAATTAATGATCACCAACCGACTGTTATACTGGTAGTAGGCGTGAATGGTGCCGGCAAAACGACCTCCATTGCCAAACTGGCTTATCGCTTTAAAAATGAGAATAAAAAAGTACTATTGGCAGCTGCTGATACCTTTCGAGCTGCGGCTATTGATCAATTACAGATATGGGCAGATCGGGTTGGGGTAGATATTATTAAACTGCAGGAAGGTGCAGATCCGGGAGCAGTTGTGTATGATGCTCTTAATGCAGCCCGGGCCAGAGAGACCGAAGTATTAATAATTGATACCGCAGGCCGTTTGCAGAATAAAACCAACCTGATGAAAGAAATTGGAAAGCTACGTAAGATAATCGAACGTGAAATTCCCGGTGCACCACATGAAGTTTTACTGGTATTGGATGCCACCACCGGACAGAATGCCATTAGTCAAGCAAAAGTCTTTGAAGAAGTGACCGGGGTATCAGGTATAATTTTAACCAAACTGGATGGTACTGCCAAAGGCGGTATAGTACTGGCTATTGCAAAAGAATTGGAAATTCCGGTTAAATTGGTTGGTATCGGTGAGAGCCTGGAAGATTTAAGAGATTTTTCAGCCGAAGCATTTGCCGCTGCCTTGTTTACATTGGAAAATAACGATGCAGATTAAATTGTTGAACGATCCCTGCATTATGCAGGTGTCCGGAAGGAGATGCGAATATGGTAAAAATGGCTATTATCGGGGGAACCGGTGTATATGATCCTCAGATACTGGAAGGTGTTAAAGAACAAGTAGTCGAAAACCGCTATGGAAAAGTAAAACTTTTAACCGGTTTTTATGAAGATGAAGAGATAGCGTTTATTGCCCGACATGGTAGTGATCATAGTGTACCACCTCATCTTATTAATTATCGGGCCAATATTATGGCACTGAAACAGATAGGAGTAAAGCACATTATTGGTACGGCCGCAGTAGGCTCATTACATTTTGAATATAAACCGGGGGATATTGTATTAGCTGATCAATTTCTCGATTTTACACGGTCAAGAATTACCACTTTTTATGAAGGTGGAGAAGAAGGGGTAATTCATTGTGATATGACAGTAGCTTATTGTCCGCTTACGCGTGCTGCCATAATGGAAGCCGGTCAACAGGCTGACATTAATGTTGCCAATGGCGGAGTATATGTCTGTACCGATGGCCCTCGATTTGAAACCGGGGCGGAGATAGCTATGTTTAAACAACTGGGGGGGCACGTGATTGGTATGACCAGTGTTCCTGAAGTTACTCTGGCCAGGGAACTGGGAATATGTTATGCCAATATCTCGATAGTAACTAATTATGCAGCCGGTATTTCAGCAGGCATACTTACTCATGCCGAGGTGGTTGAGATGATGAAGAGCCGCATTCAGCAAGTGCGGGAAATTATGATGAAAAGTGCCGCCTTGCTTCCGGAAACCCGAGAGTGTGATTGCGTAAAAATATTGGACGAAATTGGTGTAGGAAAACATGCTTAAAACGGTTCGCTATGATGGAGCAAACTTGATAATTCTGGATCAGAGCAGATTACCCGGGGAAATTTCCTTTGAGATTTGTCGTACGGTAGAAGATGTAGCCGAAGCCATTATCAGGTTGAAAGTGCGTGGTGCTCCTTTAATTGGAGTAACAGCTTCATATGGTCTGGCTTTGGGCATAATTAAATATCAAGGTTCCGTGCTGGACCGTGACCTTTACTTTCAAAGAATTAAAAACATACTGGCTTCAACCAGGCCTACTGCAGTAAATTTATTCTGGGCTTTACAGCGTATGGAAGATATATATAAGCAATCCGGTGACCTTTCCACTCCCGAATTGGGACGGTTGTTAATGTCAGAAGCAGAGCAGATGTTTGCCGAGGACATAAAAATAAATGAGGCTATTGGTGAATATGGACAGGAACTGCTGCATAAAGACAGTCGGGTTATGACCATCTGTAATGCCGGAGCCCTGGCTACCTGTGGCTATGGAACGGCTTTAGGGGTTATTCGTTCGGCATATCAACGCGGAAAGATAGAGCAGGTATGGGCGTGTGAAACTCGTCCGGTATTACAGGGATCACGCTTGACAGTTTGGGAACTGCTACAGGACAGAATCCCGGTTACTCTAATAACTGATAGTATGGCTGGATATACAATGAAGCTGGGTAAAGTAGATGCGGTAATTACAGGAGCTGACCGTATTGCTGCCAATGGTGATACTGCCAATAAGATTGGAACTTATACGCTGGCAGTCCTGGCACATCAGCATGATATTCCTTTTTATGTAGCTGCTCCCCTGTCAACTATTGACCGGGAAATTGATAACGGAGATTTAATCCCCATCGAAGAGCGCCCGGCGGAGGAAGTTCGTCAAATATTTGGCATTAATGCCACTGTACCTGAAGTAAATGTTTTTAACCCGGCTTTTGATATTACTCCCCATGACCTAATTGACGCTATAATTACTCAACAGGGAATTATTAAGCCTCCCTATCTTAACCGTTTGTAATAACCGGGGTAAAACATTTGCATACGGCATTTAAAGGAATATGGTCAAAAGGAAATAGTTTTAGCTAATTATAAGAGGAGGATTAAATAACATGAAAACCTTGATTAAAAATGTCAGCATCATACCGATGGATGGTGATGAAAATGTAATTGAAAAAGGATACATAATAATTGAGGACGATACGATAAAAGAGGTTAAGGCAGGGGAGTCACCACAGGGGAATTTCGAGCAGGTAATTGATGGAACGAATCAGGTGGCCTTACCAGGATTCATAAACACTCATACTCATGCAGCCATGACTCTGCTGCGAGGATATGCAGACGATTTACCCCTGAAGGAATGGCTGGAAACAAAAATATGGCCAATGGAAGACAAACTCACGGGTGATGATATATACTGGGGAACCATGCTGGCTATTGTTGAAATGATTAAATCCGGTACTACTACATTTATGGATATGTATTTTCACATGGACCGCGTAGCTGAAGCAGTCAATGAAACTGGTATACGGGCAGTAATATCGCGGGGAATGATAGGGGTCGGACCGGAAAATGAGAGAGCTATAACAGAATCCCTGGAGCTTATAGAAAAATGGCATCAGGCAGCTGGAGGCAGAATTCAATACAAATGGGGTCCTCATGCTCCTTATACCTGTCCGCCGGATTATTTGCGCCGCGTTTTGGAGTTAGCTGAACAAACCAAAACCGGTATTCATATTCATATTTCTGAAACCAGCGGAGAATATGAAGATATTAAAAAACAGTACGGTAAAAGCCCGGTAGAGCTTTTACAGGAGATAGGGTTATTCAGCGTTCCGGTTGTAGCAGCTCACTGTGTTCACCTCAGTGATAACGATATTGAAATTTTAAAAAATAATAAAGTAGGAGTAGCCCATAATCCTGAAAGCAATATGAAATTGGCCAGCGGCATTGCACCAGTCCCTGAAATGCTGACCGCAGGAATAGCAGTAGGGTTAGGGACTGATGGTACTTCCAGTAATAATAACCTGGACATGATTCAGGAAATGCGCAGCTGTGCTTTACTGCATAAAGTTAACGCCGCCAATCCTACCGTTATCCCTGCTTATCAGGCTTTGCAAATGGCTACCCGAAACGGTGCAGAAGTACTGGGTCTGACTAAACAGACCGGAAGCCTGACTCCTGGTTTAAAGGCGGATATAATACTGATGAACCTGAACCAGGCCCATATGACTCCCTGTTATGACCTGGTAGCCAATTTGGTATATGCTTCCCAGGCCAGTGATGTTGAAACTGTTATTGTCGATGGCCGGATATTGATGCAAAACCGTCAGCTAATGACTATTAACGAAACCGAAGTTATCGAGCAATGCCGGGCGATTGCCAGTCGTCTAACCGGGGTTTAATCAACTTTCCAGCCCTTTTTGGCATGAGTACCGTCGCAAAATGGACGTTTATTACTTAACCCGCAACGGCAAAGGCTGGTTTTGCCTTCCCGGTTAATGGTATTTCCATCAGTATTGGTAATGGTAAAGGGACCATCAATAAGTATAGGGCCATTACGCAGT
Organism: Syntrophomonadaceae bacterium; assembly: GCA_028698695.1. Lineage (GTDB taxonomy): Bacteria > Bacillota > Syntrophomonadia > Syntrophomonadales > Syntrophomonadaceae > JAAYBS01. The sequence continues at coordinate 9,560 of JAQVWB010000021.1, forward strand.
ATTTTCATAGTTATTACCGGTTGACCATCATACTTAATATTCATGGAACCCGGGCCGTTAGCCAGAGCCGGATCAACCCTGGAACCTTCGGGTAATGAGTAACGCAAAGCTCCTGAAGGACAGAGGTCGATGAGGCGAATAATATCCTCAGCGCTGGCAGCATTGACATTTATCCAGGGGCGGGCATCCAGATTAAAAACCTGGGGAAGATTTTTCAGACATATGGCAGAATGAGAACAAATCTCCGCTTCCCAATGAACGATAATATCATCAGTACGGTATTCTTTCATAACAAGGTCACCGCTTTCCGTAAGTATTTCATTTAATATACCATAATAGATTAGTATCAAGCATTCGAAAAAAGAAAGAGGTAAACAATAATGCCACCAGTAGTATCATTTGTGGGAAGACATAATTCCGGTAAGACTACGTTGCTGACGGGAGTTATTAAACAACTTAAGCGGGAGGGTATCAGGGTTGCTGTTATTAAACATGCCCAACATCTTGATATAGACACGCATGATGCCGGAAGATTATATTCAGCCGGAGCTGATCAGGTGTTAGCCGCATCACCTAATACGTTAATACAGTATCAGCGACAGGAACGCGAAGATTTATTGACTTTACTGGATAAGGCAGGGCCGGCCGACTTAATTATTACTGAGGGGTTTAAACAATACCACTACCCCAAAATAGAAGTTCTTCGTAAGGATATTGACCCTAATCCGTTGCCATTGGACAATGTTATTGCCCGCGTAAGTGATTTTGATTTATCATCCTGCTCTGAACCAGGTTTTTCTTTTGAACAGACAGATGAATTGAGCAGGTTCTTGATAAAAATTCTGCGCCTTAAAACCAACATTTAATTTGGCAGTACTAAATTTATCAAATAACTCTTAAAGTACATAAATTGGGCGAACCATAGTGTTCGTTCTTTTTTATGGACAAAACCGGAATAATAACTCCATATGCAAATAACCATATACTATAAATCGGAATATAACCAGACAGAATAACAATGTTAATATTGACAGAAAAATAACAATATTGTAAATGGAATTTATCGGTTAATATATAGATGGAATTTAAGGAAATAAGCTCCTTAGCGAATTAGAAGGTGATTATTTAAAGCGATATTATTAAAATTAATATAATATGAATACATAATATAAAAATGTATTATATTAATGTGAAAATGGTAGCAGGGAAGGGGCTTATGTGGAATAATAGTAGTTGGATAGATTCCAGTTGTATTAATAAAAAATAGGTGGCTATAAAGTGCCTGTTCATACATTTTGCAAAGGAGGTGAAAAGATGGCTAATTATGTTGACATTATTGAACTGTATCGGGGGAAAAAGGGGGGTATCATCGAGGCATTTCATGCTTTGCAAAATGAATTCAATTATATTCCTGAAGAAGCTTTGGGGTTAGCAGCCAAAACTTTTGGTATTTCAGAAGCAGAAGCTTATGGTGTAGCTACTTTTTATTCTTATTTGTCTGTAAAACCCAGAGGGAAATATATAATTCGCATGTGTGAAAGTGCGCCGTGCCATATTGCCGGTGCAGACCGGGTAGTTAAGGCTATTGAAGACTATTTGGGCATTAATGTAGGGGAAACTACTGCTGATGGGAAGTTTACCTTTGAGTTGTGCGAGTGTATCGGACAATGTCAGGCAACTCCTGTAGTGACTATTAACAGTGAACCGGTTTTTAATGTATCACCGGAGCAGATACCGGAAATATTATCCGCTTGCAAGTAAAGCAGAAGGGAGGGAGAACATGGCTCAGGAATACCGCGTATTATTGGAATACGCTGATAAGATTAATCCTGCCAGTGCGGCTGACTATATAAACGTTGGCGGCTATAAAGGTTTGGAAAAGGCCCGGGGAATGGAGCGCAAGGCTTTGATTGAAGAAGTCAAGAAGTCCGGTCTCAGAGGTCGCGGCGGAGCAGGTTTTAATGCCGGCATGAAGTGGAGTTTCGTTCCCCAGGATGCACCTGTTAAGTATGTTGTTTGCAACCTGGATGAAGGAGAGCCAGGCACTTATAAAGACCGTATAATATGCCAGAAAAATGCACAGGCCCTGCTGGAAGGTATGGCTATTTGTGGTGCTGCCATAGGATCAAGTCAGGGATATATTTATTGTCGGGGTGAGTATCCCTTTGTTGTTGATCTGTTAAGGCGAGCCATAGAAAGTGCGAAAGCAGAAGGGGCATTAGGAGATTTTGATATTGAGGTTCGCATGGGTGCCGGAGCTTATGTCTGCGGTGAAGAGACGGCCTTAATTGAGTCTATTGAAGGGCATCGCGGAGAACCAAGATTTAAACCTCCATTTCCCGGGGTAGAAGGGTTATGGGGTGTACCTACCGTGGTGAATAATGTGGAGACATTTGCCTGTTTACCATACATTCTTACTCGGGGTGCTGAATGGTTTGCCGGTATTGGTGCTCCCAAATATCCTGGCACCAAGATTGTTACCCTGACAGGTGATGTTGTAAACACTACCTGGTTTGAAGTGCCTACTGATATGACTTTAAGAGAAGTAATCTTTGAATTGGGTGGCGGGGTTAAAAACGGCAAGAAATTTAAGGCGGTTCAAGTTGGTGGAACATCGGGAGCTTTTATTCCCGAAGCTAATCTGGATTGCCCCATAGATTTTGATTCCATGGGTAACATTGGAGCAGCCCTTGGCTCGGGTGCGGTTTTAGTATTAGATGAAACCAGGGATATTGTAGATGTAGTAACCCGTATTTCCAAATTTTTTGAACATGAATCCTGTGGGAAGTGTAATCCATGTCGTGAAGGCACCTTCCGTTGCCGGGAAATAATGGAGAGAATTAATAACGGTAATGGCAGTGAAAAGGATATTGAGAATCTGCAAGTATTATCAAAGGTGATGCAAAAAGCTGCTTTGTGTGGTTTGGGACAAGCTGCACCTATTCCCATTGATTCAACTATAAAACATTTCAAACATGAATACTTAAGAAAACTGGTCGTTACCAGTGGAAAGGGGGGGCATTAGATGATCAGCCTGACAATTGATGGCAAAGAAGTACAGGTTCCCAAGGGAACAATGCTACTGGAAGCTTGCCGTATAGCTGGGTCAGATATCCCTACCCTATGCTATGACCCGGATTTAAAATTAGCCGGTTCCTGCCGTATGTGTGTTGTAGAAGCAAAGGGCAGAAGAAACCTGCTGGCTACCTGTGTTACTCCGGCTGAGAACGGCATGGAGATTTATACCGAGAGCAGCGATGTTATTGAAGCTCGCAAGATAATTTTGGAATTGCTTCTTTCCCGTCATAAGCTGGAGTGTCATACCTGTGAAAGCGATGGCGACTGCAAACTTCAGGATTATTGCTATCGTTATGGAGTAACAGACTCCAGGTTTGATGGAGAAGGCCCGCATTTTACGAAACCGGATCCCAATCCGTTTATTATGAGAGATTACGATAAATGTATCATGTGTACCCGCTGTGTCAGAGCTTGTGATGAAATTACCGGAGCTTTAGCAATTAACATTAAAGATCGTGGACATCATGCCAAGATTTCAACTGCTTTTGATGGTGACCTGGCTGATTCTACCTGCGTATTCTGCGGACAATGTATAATGGTTTGCCCGGTGGGAGCTTTAACCAGTAAAGTATCTGCAGGCAAAGGCAAGCCTTATCAGACTGAAAAGGTAATTACTACCTGTACCTATTGCGGAACTGGCTGCACTCTGGCATTAAATGTAAAAGATGATAAAGTAGTTGGAGTAACTTCAGTACGTGATAGAGAAAAGAGCCCGGTTAACAATGGTGCGTTGTGTGTAAAAGGACGCTTTGGCTGGGACTTTATTAATTCGGACGAACGTTTGACCACACCGCTTATCCGTGAGAATGGTGAACTGCGTCCGGCCAGTTGGGATGAAGCTCTGGATTACACAGCTTCCAAACTTCAGGCTATTAAAGGACAGCATGGTGCAGATTCCATTGCTATGTTTACCTCGGCACGTGTAACCAACGAGGAGAATTATCTGGCGCAAAAATTCACTCGTGCGGTACTTGGTACCAATAATGTTGATCATTGCGCCCGTCTCTGACACTCCGTAACTGTCGCCGGTCTGGGGGCAGCATTTGGTAGCGGAGCGATGACCAACTCTATTGGAGAACTGGAAAATGACGCCAAAGCAATATTTTTAATTGGCACCAATACTACGGAAAATCATCCGGTTATTGGTTACAAAATCAAGCAAAATGTGCGCAGAAACGGTGCAAAACTGATAGTTGCTGACCCACGCCGCATAGAACTGGCTGAAATGGCAGATGTATATATGCAGTTTGTACCGGGTACTGATGTAGCACTTATGAATTCGATGATGAATGTTATTGTAAACGAAGACTTGTTGGATAAGGAGTTTATTGCCAACCGTACAGAAGGTTTTGAAGATTTCAAGGCTATTCTGGACAAATATACTCCTGAGGCTATGGAAAAAATAACCGGGGTACCGGCTGAAGATGTTCGCAAGGCGGCCAGAATTTATGCTGAATCTGAAGCAGCAGCCATATGTTATGCCATGGGGATTACTCAGCATAGTACCGGAACTGATAATGTCAAGACGGCTTGCAACCTGGCACTTATAACTGGTAATCTAGGCAGGCCGGGTACCGGCGTAAATCCGTTGCGTGGACAAAATAATGTTCAGGGAGCTTGTGACATGGGCGGATTACCTAATGTATATACGGCCTACCAGAATGTAACCATAGAAGCGAACCAGGAAAAATTTGAAAAAGCCTGGGGTGTAAAGCTGTCCAATAAAGTAGGTCTAACCCTTACTGAAGCCATAGGTAAAGCTCACCATGGCGAACTAAAAGCATTATATGTTTTGGGTGAAAATCCCATGATGAGTGATCCTGATCTGCAGCATGTGGAAGAGGCTTTGGAAAATCTGGAATTCCTGGTAGTACAGGATATATTCCTGACTGAGACTGCTCAGAAAGCTGATGTGGTATTACCGGGGGTAACCTTTGCTGAGAAAGATGGTACTTTCAGTAATACGGAAAGGAGAGTACAGAGAGTCAGAAAGGCTATTAATCCTATTGAGGGAACGCATTGTGACTGGAAGATTATTTGTGATTTATCTACGCGTATGGGTTATCCTATGAGCTATGACTCTCCTGAGGAAATATTTGAGGAAATTCGCAGCCTTACTCCTTCGTATGCCGGTATCACCTATGACAGAATAGATGTAACCGGTATTCATTGGCCATGTCCAACTGTAGAGCATCCGGGTACTCCAATTCTACATCGGGAAAAATTCAATCGCGGATTAGGACTTTTCCATGTGGTTGAGTATAAGGAAGCTGCTGAGCTGCCGGATGAAGAATATCCATTAATTCTCTCCACCGGACGCAGTCTGTTCCATTATCATACTGGAACTATGACCAGGCGTTCCTCTGGTCTGAATGCCCATAAACCGCATAATGAGCTGGAAATTAATCCGGTTGATGCCGAAAAATTAAATATTACGGATAAAGAAATGGTCAAGGTAGTAACGCGGAGAGGTTCTATTAATATCAGAGCTAAAATATCTGATATTTTGGAACCGGGTGTTATCTTTACTACTTTCCACTTTGCAGAAGCAGCAGCAAATAGGTTAACTAACGCGGACTCATTAGATCC
>JAQVWB010000194.1 GCA_028698695.1 Syntrophomonadaceae bacterium
CAATGAATTTTTGTTTATCGATACTTCAGACGACGGCACTGTGACCAGCGAACGCCGTCTGATAAAAGTCACTCTTAAGATTCTTGACCCGGATACCAACCGTCCCCTGAATTTCCAGACATCCTGCTTAAGCCGCAGCGGCCGTTCTACTACTTCCCAAATTGCAGCGGGCGATACATCAAGCATAACCATTGTGCCGGTAACCGGTATTACTATAACCGACGAGTCAGGCAGTGAAATTGAAACCATCAATACTGACAATCAGGGACAAACCATAACCGTTACGGCCATGGTTGCTCCGGAAGATGCCGACAGGCCAACTGTAAACTGGTCGGAGAACAGCAACTGGGTGACTCTTGGAAAGACTTCCACCGATTCCGGCGAACAACAGACAATCACTTTAACTGCCAATACCAGTTCCGGCTGGGGCGATCCAAGTACAAGAACGACGACCATTACGGTACACTCCACAGACAACAGCAATATTACCAAAACACTGACCATTACCCAATCCAGGAAACTGGTGACCGGAATCATCATAACCGACCAGTATGGCACTGAACTCGGCAGTACTACCGATTGGTACGGTAATAAAATCTACAGTATTACTACTGATCGACAGGCACAGGACATCATTGTTACAGCTATCGTCTCACCTGAGGACGCTGACAATCCAACCGTAACATGGTCCAAAGAGAGAAGAAAAAACTGGGCTGATTTGTTATATGACTATACCGATCCCGGAGAACAGCAAATTATCTCTTTAACAGCGAATACCGGTTCATCAGCCCGTACAGTAACTATTACGATAGAAGCTACTGACGGCACCGATGAGTACACAACGCTGACCATAACGCAAAACAGATAGACTAAGTCAAGTTGCCTTTTTAAGGGGGAAAATCCAATGAGCAAGTATATTAATAATCAGCACGGCCTGGCCTTGCCTGTTGTATTGGTCCTTTCCATAGTCATCATCCTGCTGGCTTTTACCGCCATGAACCTGACCGATAACCAAACCCTGATGGTAAACAGGCATCAGCAGCAGGAAAAGGCGCTCCACTATGCCGAAGCTGGAATTTACAGATACATCAATGCATTAAATGATGACAACTATTTTTATAACACTGAAGAAAGCGAAGATCTGGAGACCCCGACCGCTTTTGAGTCAGGCTGTTATGAGATCCACATAACCCCTCCCACTGCCGCAGATCCCGTAGTGACCATACGCTCGACCGGCTGGACGGAAAACTATCCCGATATCACCAAAACCCTGGAAGTAAGAGTATATAAAAGGGAATTTGTACAAAATATCTACTGCAGCAATGATGAAGGCGACGCCTGGTGGGTCCAGGGAGATGAGATCGACGGGCCTGTACATACCAACGGGCAGCTTCATATCGACGGTTCATCAGGAAGTGGAAGCACCGGTCCCATTTTTCATGATGCCCTTACATACTCCGGTGATGCACCTGAGATAAGATCCGGCACGGAAAGCTTTCCGGATGATTACCCCAAAGAGGTCAGCCCCATGGTGTTTCCAACCACCAACAGTTCGCTTAAAACACTGGCTCAAAACGGCGGGATCTATCGTAATGGGCGCACCTGTATCTATCTTACCGGCAGCAGCCTGATCATCCGCAACCAGAAAGGGACAGCAGAAACCTTGACTCTGCCATCAAACGGAGTAATATACATCGATGGAGGCACCAGTGACAACAAATGGGCCAATCTGACTGCCGGTGATGTATTTGTATCCGGTCAGCTGGACGGTCGTTTAACCATAGCCGCAGCCAATAATATTTACATAACCGACCGTAACCCGACCCAGAACTGGCCCAGCACTGCATCATGCGGCGGTTTGACCTACGCGGGCAGCGATGACATGCTGGGACTGATCGCCGGCCGGTATGCATATATACTGCACCGGGGGTGGCCTGGTTTTTCTACTGGTTATTCCAGTAATAATTACAGCACCAGCAGTTCCAGTACCGACGTTGCCCCCAACAATATAACTATAAAGGCAGCTATTTTTGCCTTGAACGGTTCATTCGGTTTCGAGGATTATACCAGCAGCCTCAAAGATACCATAACCTTGCTGGGCTCAGTTACGCAGCGCGAAAGGGGAGCCGTGGGCACCTTTGATGCGTGGTCAGGCAATCCTGTCAGCGGTTATGAAAAAAGTTACCGTCACGATGAACGCATGCTCTATGACATGCCGCCCCACTTCCTGGAGCCGATGAACAGCGGCTGGGAAATCCGCAGCTGGCGTGAAACGGCCGGAAGCTAAAACCCTCCCGGCTGCCTCCTCTTAATTTTCACACATCAAATATATATTATAAAATTTTTGTCTGCTATTTGGAAAAAATATAATTTTCCCTATTTATTTCTTATTGATATGGTGGTAATATTACTAATATATTATTTCGCCAGAAAATTTGCACTTATAACTAAAGCTAGCATTATATCAATATCTTTCCTTTATTCCCTACTCTATTCTCACCAACGTAAAAAGAAAAAGTCGCACTTCTGGCTCAGATTTTTTGTGCTTTTTTTTAATAAACCGCATACTTCTGTAAAGGAGACTGATACATGAGTAAACGTTTTACTTCACTGCATAGCAATGACAATGGTGAAAGAGGTTTTACACTGGTTGAGATTCTGGTGTCATTAGTTATACTTCTTATCCTCGTAGTTGCCTTTGTGCCTTTGTTGACTTTTGTAGCACAAGCTGTAAGCAATAACCAAAGCAAGGATACAGCTACTGCTCTCGCCAATGAACATATTGAATACCTGCGAACCTTGCCGTTTATTGTCTTGAATCAAACGACAGGTGAAATTGATACAACCAAAGCACAGTTGGGTATAATAGGGGGTAATCCTCCAGGCAGTGTTTCCGCCGAGCAAACCAAGACTATAAACGGAAAAGAATACACCATTAAAACCAATATTATCTGGGACGAGACTATCTCTTACAAGAAAGTATCAGTAACTGTGGAATATGCCGGTGCATTTAATAAAACAGAGAAGGTATCTTCTTCTTTCCATACCGCAGCAGCAGAAGAAGGGACATTAAATCTGCCTGATTCCGGCCACATTTTGGTTAAAATACTGGATAATACTGGCAGCCAACTCACATCTGCTTCAATTCCGGTGAAAATCGAGGCTCAAGATGGCAGTGCGTTAACCCAGCAAAATATTACCGAAAATGGAGAAACGATTTTTGGTGTGCTTGAGGAAGGATATTATATGGTTTCTGCACAAATACCTGATGGTATGACTTATTCTCCTGAACAGGCAATTGTAGAGGGCTGGCTGGTACTTGACAATGTAGAGGTTGATGACGGACTGATAAATGAGGTAGAATTCTATATTGACTATGCAGCAAAAATAAACCTGGCCCTGGAGGATAATGCCGGCAATCCCATAGTTGGCAATGGTATCCTTGAATTACAATGGTCTAACGGTACAATTTCTTCGAATTTTTCCCCGGTAGTTTTCACGGCGGATGATTTTATCAACAATTGTATCCCCTCCGCAAAAATTGGTAATCTTTGGCCGGGCGGCAGTTATTCTATCAAGTTGACTGATGTATTAGACAGTTCTACATTGAAAGCTTATACAGAATATGATATGTCCATTGATGGTACCCCGCATCCTGAAAGCAATGGTTCTGAATGGGACGGAACCTTACAGGCAAACGATACAACTGACTTGACTGTTGAACATTTCACCCAGACAAACTCCTTGTTGAAAGTCCATTTATATACGGGTACAGACATGCTTGAAACAGAGT
>JAQVWB010000195.1 GCA_028698695.1 Syntrophomonadaceae bacterium
AACTGCCCTATATTAACAGACTTCTCCACATTGCTTTTTTACTGCTACTTACTCCTCACTCCTCGCGCCTCGTTTCTGTACTCCTTATCCAACTCCAAACCTGACTTCAAACCCTTTACTCCAACTGCTCACTTTAACCCCTCACTCCTCACCACTCGCTCCTTACTCCCATACTAGTAATCTCCCAAAATTAATGGGGATCCTATGTAAACTCTGGTACTGTTATCCTGAGAATTATTTTTTAAAGCTATTTGTAAATTAAATTTTTTCCCTTGAACATTAGTTTCCGGTAATACTTTGTTGGCCACTTTACTGTAACAAGTAAGGCTATAAGTTAAGTTTTCACTATATTCATCCACTTGATCAGCTTTTAGATTTGCCATTAATACCTGACCAACCAAAGCATGATTTTCCAGCTGAGCGAGTGGCTCAATTACAGCACTATATAAATAGTAGTTATGCCACTTTATCTGTTTAATGCCCTGTAATTGTTCTGCATATTCACTTAAATTAACTTGCGAATTGGTTGTTTCAATTCTGGTAATAATGTTAGTACGATTGTTTATAAAGTCTGATTGCAGCGTAAAGTAATAACAAATATTTTCATTTTTGTGCTTATATCTTAATTCAATTAAATTGTTGCTGTAATAGTAGAAGAGTTGCGATTCATCTAAATTAATTTGTAATTGTTCGGTTATTTTTTCGAGGTATTCATTTAAATCTCTTTTATTAGAACTTGTATTTAGCATTGCCCAACAATCCAATCTCGATTCAAGAGAATTTGCACCGATAGATGCAAATGCTAGTTGAATTGGAGAACGATTTTCCCATTGTTTAGCTAATGAATATTCAATACCATAATTAGCGATTAAAACCATTAAGGAAAATATTATAATATAAATTAAACCTTTCTTCATTAATTATTCCTCCCCAATTCTTTTGTATATGAATTCTTGCCATAGAATTAAACATTTATTCGGAGCTTGCTGAAATTATAGGATTTTTCATAATTTAAAAAAACCTTGCAATATTGTCACTCTGAGCGATAGCTAAGCAACATTAATTACATCCGACCGGATGTAGCAGTAGTCCCTTTAGGGGGGGTCTCGTAAGTGCCGTAGATCCTTCGCTACTACTCAGGATGATATTCAAGGTTACTTGGAAATTTGAAAGAAATTTAATTATGCAGAATTATTGTTATCAATTGGGGAGGAATAAAAAAAACAACCTGGTCTATTTACCAGGCTGTTCGTTAGTTTCGTTATCAGGTTCAGTTGATTGTTTTTCCATATTTTGCTGCAATTTAATTTGTCGCTCTGCTTCAAGTTGCTGAAGGTATTCCTCCTGTCGCTGTTTGGCAATAAGTGCCTTTTTTTCAATTCTAAATGATTGTCTCCAGATTAATATCACCAGAAGGATTGTAAAAACCAGTACAACCATCATAAATATGAGAAAAGCGGACTTCATAGAGTACCTCCCAAATTACCTGTCCTGAAATACTATTTACAGGCTATTAGTCTTCTTTGTCTTCGTCCTCGTCGATGTCATTTTGCGGGTCAATATTACGACTCAGTCCAATGTTAGTAATCTTTTCTTCATCTCTAATTTTTTCGATTTCAGCTCTGCGTTGAGCTCTGCGTATCTCTCGGTCCTGATAGCGTTTTTCACGGTGCAGCCGTTTTTCTTCCTGAACATTTTCAGCCATCTTGACGGTGGCTTGCCACATAATTAGATAGACAATGCCTTTAAAGAGATAATAAATCAATACCAGAATCAGTAGAGTTTTTGCCAGTGCACTCATGTCTAATACCCCTTTAGTCCCCCACTTACAGAGCTATTAAATTAACATCGCATATCATCCAAAGCCGGAAGTATCACTTCCGGCTTTGGATATTTCCCTAGTCCAGTTTTGCCTCTGCGGCCTTTAAGCGCACAATTGCCCTATTCAAGGATAGCTGCGCTCTGGCATAGTTGATGTTTTCATCACGTTGGTCCAAACGCTCACGAGCCCGTCTGGCAGAATCTTTAGCACGCAGTATATCAATTTCTGATCCACGCTCGGATGTTTCAGCTAGAACCCGGGCTACATTATCAACGACTTCCATAAATCCACCACTGACAGCCATTTTCTTTTCTGCGCCGCTGGCTTCTCTATAACGAAGTACCCCAATCGTTAATGCTGCAACTAACGCCGCATGGTTTACCAATACACCCAACTCGCCGTCAACCGCCGGAACAACCACAAACTGAACTTCATCCTTAAATACAATTTGTTCTGGGGTCACTATTTCTAGCATGAAGGTGTTGTCTGCCATACACTACGCCTCCAGTCTTTTTGCTTTGGCGATGGCAGTATCAATATTACCCACCATGAGGAAAGCTGCCTCAGTCAGATTATCATGTCTGCCCTCGAGTACCTGGGCAAAGGATTCAACTGTTTCACCAATTGGTACATATATGCCAGGTTGTCCGGTAAACTGTTCAGCAACGTGGAACGGCTGAGACAGGAAACGTTGAATCTTTCTGGCCCGGGCAACTATGAGCTTATCTTCATCAGACAGTTCATCCATACCCAGAATGGCTATAATATCCTGCAGTTCCTTATAGCGTTGCAGAATCTGCTGTATGCCGCGAGCAGTATAATAATGCTTATCGCCCAATATCTGTGGGTCAAGAATACGGGAAGTGGAATCCAAGGGATCCACCGCCGGATAAATGCCCAACTCGGAAATGGCACGCGATAGAACCGTGGTTGCATCCAAATGGGCAAAGGTTGTTGCCGGCGCCGGGTCAGTCAAGTCATCAGCAGGTACATAAACAGCTTGCGCTGAAGTTATGGAGCCGTTACGTGTACTGGTAATACGTTCCTGCAATAAACCCATGTCAGTTGCCAGGGTAGGCTGATAACCAACCGCTGAAGGCATACGGCCCAGAAGTGCAGACACTTCATTGCCGGCCTGAGCAAAACGGAAAATGTTATCAATAAAAATTAGAACGTCCAGACCGGATTTATCACGGAAATATTCCGCAACCGTCAATCCAGTCAGGCCAACCCGCAACCGGGCTCCGGGGGGTTCATTCATCTGACCAAAGATCAGGGCACATTTATCAATAACACCGGATTCAGTCATTTCACCCCATAGATCGTTTCCTTCACGGGTGCGTTCACCCACGCCGGTGAATACTGAGTAGCCACCATGCTCATAAGCTATATTACGGATAAGTTCCTGAATAATAACGGTTTTACCTACCCCGGCGCCACCGAACAGACCAATCTTACCACCTTTGGCATAGGGGCAAACCAAGTCGGCAACTTTTATACCGGTTTCCAGCTGTTCAGTAGCTGGCAATTGATCAACCAAAGCGGGTGGGTTACGGTGAATTTCCCAATAATCGGAAGCATCAACCGGTCCAGCTTCATCAACTGGCTGACCTAATACATTTACGATACGCCCCAGACAACCTTCACCAACTGGAACCTTAATGGTTGCTCCAGAATTGGTTGCCTTCATTCCTCTTATAATACCGTCTGTAGGCTGTAGCGCAACACAGCGAACCGTATCGTTACCCAGATGCTGCATAGCTTCCAGAGTAACATCAATATCACGGCCGCTGTACATACTTTTATCCTGTTCAGTAGATCTTACGATAATAGCATTCATCAAATCCGGTAATTCTGCAGGCTTGAAACGGATGTCAACAACCGCTCCTATTACCTGGGTTACCTCTCCGTATGTGACATTAGCCATTCTCTACTTTCCTCCTTTTTTCAGAGCTTCAGCGC
>JAQVWB010000196.1 GCA_028698695.1 Syntrophomonadaceae bacterium
AAAAGATATATTAAAAGTCAGTAAAATATCCAGCAGTACGGTACTCATGGGAATAATCATCATTAATACAATGCTGATTACCATAAACGCAACTATAACATCACTATATTCAGTTATTCTTTTTAACCAGGGCATACGTTCCAGCATTTATTTCCTCCAGCTTAGAGAACTCTTTTTTGCTGTTGATAAACGAAGGCTAATACTTCGGCAACTGCCTGATATAATTCCTCCGGAACCAGTTGACCTATTTCCAGTCCATAGTACAAAGTACGGGCCAGTAAAGGATTTTCCATGATAAATATCTGATGTTCCCTGGCCACTTCCCGAATTTTTAAAGCCATATAATCCTGTCCCTTGGCAATAACCAGGGGAGCATCCATAGTTCCATAATCATATTTTAATGCTACCGCAAAATGGGTGGGGTTGGTGATAACTACATCTGCAGTGGGGACTTCAGCCATCATTCTTCGCATAGCCACCTCGCGCTGAATTTGTCTTTGCCGGGACTTAATCATCGGATCTCCTTCGACCTGCTTATATTCTTGTTTCACATCATATTTACTCATCTTCAGAGATTTTTCGTGTTCATACCATTGATAGATATAATCCAGCACACCAATGACCAGAAATATGACCCCCACTTTTAAGGCTAATTCCAGAATTATGGCTAAAAACACTTCCAAAGTTAATCCTAATTCCATATCTACAAATCGTGGGAAGATATAAAAATGCTTTTTTAAAACAGTGTAAACTATGTATCCGGTAATAACTATTTTGGCTAATGATTTAACTAACTCGACCAGGGCACGCTTTGAAAAAATCCGTTTAAACCCTTCCACTGGATTTAACCTCTCTATTTTGGGGGTCAAAGGATCAGCACTAAATATAACCCCCACCTGCAGATATGTTATCAATAATGCCGCAACTAAACATGCCAGCATTATGGCACCGGCTAATACAGCCATAATATACAGGGATTCATATAACATGGTCATAATATATTCGGTGCTAAAATCCACTACCGTCCTGTCCAGCAAATATGTAACCGTAAATGCTCTCAGCGTACTTACAGTATAAGGGAAAGTAACGTAAAAGGCTGCAAACCCGGCTAACATTATAACCGCAGCATTTAAATCGGTACTTTTAAATACCTGGCCTTTTTTTCGGGCTTCCTCATAGCGTCGAGGAGTCGCTTTTTCAGTTTTTTCTCCAGTATCGTCTTCAGCAAATAATTGCAGATTAATTAATAATCGTTCTTTTTCATGCATATTATATCCCCATGAGAATTACCACTCGGTCAATGTAGGCGAAAAATCTAAAAAACAGGAGGTTAAATACCCATATATATACTGGTAATAATACGAACAACATGAATATTCCCACCAATATTTTTAAGGGTAACCCAACAATGAATACATTCATCTGGGGGACCGTTCGGGCTATAAAACCCATAGCTATATCAGTTGTAACTACTGCTATGACAATAGGGGCAGCAATCTTAACGGCAATAATAAATAGATAAACCGTGGTCTCAAAGATAAGATCATATAATCCCTTATCCAACCGTACTCCTAAAACAGGAATAATCTTATAGCTTTGAACTATGGCCTGTAACAAGTAATGATGACCATCTATAGCCAGATATATAAGCAGAGCTATGGCCTGTGTAAAGTTACCCATCAGGGGGATCTGCGTACCTGATTGTGGATCAACAACATTGACAATGCCAAATCCCATTTGCATATCCATTAACTGACCTGCCAACTGGATAGCTCCCAGTACAACATAAGCTACAAAACCTATAGTAAAGCCGATAAATATTTCCACAACCATGGCCGCAAGGAATAACCCCGGGGTGTCAGGTTCAACAAAATATTTTATCGGCACAAAGTACGAAAGAGTTGCCGCCAGAAGTACTATAATTAATGCTTTGACTCTGCCCGGCATTTGCCTGCTGCTAAAGATAGGAGCTATTAAAAATAAACCGGTTATCCGGCTTAACAATATAAGAAACCCCTCCAATGCAAATGGCATTTTTTCATCTCATTTCTTTTATAATCCAATCATTTGAGGAATAGCTGAATATAGATTAATCGTAAAAGTAGTAATTACATTAAGCATCCAGGGGCCAAATATAAGCAGAACTATCAGAACTATTGCTATTTTAGGCACAAATACCAGCGTCATTTCCTGAATCTGCGTAGTAGCCTGCAAAATACTGATCAGTAATCCGGTAATTAATGCCGCCCCAAGTATAGGGGCAGAAACTAATAAGACTGTAAGAACTGCCTGGTTGGCTATGCCAAGAACAATATCTTCGTACACAGTGATACCCCCCTATTTAAAACTCAAAACTATAGACTGAATAACCAGATTCCAGCCGTCGACCAGCACAAACAACAATATTTTAAAGGGCAGCGATATCATCATGGGAGGAAGCATCATCATCCCCATGGACATGAGCGCACTGGCGACTACCATATCAATAACCAGAAAGGGCACAAATATAACAAAGCCTATTTGAAAGGCTGTTTTTAGCTCACTTATAATAAAAGAGGGAATTAAAACATAGTTAGGAATATCAGAAAAGTTACGTGGTCTTTCCAAGTCGGCCATTTTTACAAATAAGGCTAAATCTTTTTCACGGGTTTGCTCAAACATGAATGTTCGCATCGGCTGCATACCTTTTTCAATAGCCTTCTCCTGAGCAATTTCACCCTTTAAATAGGGTTGGACCGCCTGCGCGTTTACCTGCTGAAAGGTAGGTGCCATAACAAAGAAGGTTAAAAACAAAGCTAATCCAATAAGGACTTGATTGGGTGGCATTTGTTGAGTAGCCAAGGATGTTCTGATAAATGCCAGTACTACAATAATGCGTACAAAAGAAGTCAACAGAATAACTATGGCCGGAGCCAGAGATAATATGGTTAAAAGCAGTATGAGCTGTAATGCGGAAGATAAAGTATCAGGATTACCCGAGGCATCTCCCCCTATTTGCAAATTAATATTGGGAATCTGCAATGGTTCTGCTGACACGGATAGCGGGAAAACTCCAATGCCCAGCAAGGTAATAGCAAATAATCCAAGGATTATGAAAAATAGTTTAAGACCTTTTATCCTCTTCCATTCTCGCATGTTCTTGCGGACCTCCCGAATTTGTTGCTGACATATTCTGCAGCCTTTTTACTTGCTCTTCCATAAGAGAATGAAATTCGGTTTGTTTGTTGCGATTTGCCGGAACTAAGGTTCTGGTTTTGAACCAGGCTGATAGAGTATCCTTAATCCCTTTAAGTACATCATTCTGATCAGGTTGATTGTCATCATATTGATTTACCTGTTCCAAAAGTTCAGGGTCATTTACTTCAAATAACACAGAAATGTTATGATCCGTAACACCTACCGCAAAAACTCTCTCCCCGACTTCACATAGAATAATTCCCCGGTTTTGTCCCAGCATAACTTCATCTATTACATGTAACCAGTTTCCTTGTATTCGCCCGGTTACCTGCCTGGAGAACAGTCTGATTACTGCATAGGCTGCAGCGATAATCAACCCTAATACAACAATGAGTTTAAATAATTCCAACCACAGATTAAAACTCTGACGATTGGATTCATTCTGATTATCCAACTCCTGATTTAATTTATCCATATCTGCAGCCATAGCGCTAAAAGCCATAAGATTCATTAGCCCAACCATAACTGCCAGGATTATAATAGTTCGGCGACGATATTTCATATAATCACATCC
>JAQVWB010000197.1 GCA_028698695.1 Syntrophomonadaceae bacterium
GGTTCTTTGAATACAACTGATCCCAATATTTCTGAGCTGAACCTGACCGTTGATCGAACCGAGTATAAAGCAGAAAACATAGAATTAAACATTGATTTCACCAAATTAACCCAATATGAATCAAAACCTACTGCTTGGGCTGAGTTTCAGGATGGCTATACCATGGGTAACCTGACTGCTTATTCCGTAGGTACTGACGGTACGATTTTTGGGGTTTATGATAACGGTGAATCACGTAATCTGGCCCGAGTGGCCCTGGCTAATTTTGAGAATCCTTCCGGATTGATGCAAGCCGGCAGCAGCCTGTTTCGAGTATCCAACAACTCCGGGGATCCCAGAATTGGAGCGCCGGGTGAACAGGGCATGGGAGCGGTACTGCCAGGCAGTTTGGAAATGTCCAATGTTGACCTGTCCGAAGAGTTCACTGATATGATTGTTACACAGAGAGGTTTTCAGGCTAATTCCCGCCTGATTACCACTTCCGATGAGATGTTACAGGAACTGGTTAATCTGAAACGATAGTCATAAAATACCGGTTCTCCAGGAGTTAACCGCTGGAGAACCGGGTATTCAAGGAGAAAACCGATGATTTTGTTAACTCGGCTAAATGGACAGAAACTAATGATTAGTGTGGATGTCATTGAAAGTTTGGAGGAAACTCCCGACACCATAATTACCCTGACCAATGGTAAAAAGCTGGTTGTTAAAGAATCTATCCGCCAAATCAGGGAGAAAGTTGTAGAGTTTAATCGGTTGGCTTTTTCAAATTTAAAAAAATAATTCGTCATATTAAAGGAGGGAGAATAATTTGGTTGAAGAAAATACTCCGGAAGTAGTAGAGAAAAGCAGCATTGATTTTAAAATAATATTGATAGGACTGGTCCTATTCATAGTAGCAATGGGATTTTCCTTCTTTTTAATGCGCAGTATGATGGCTCCATTCCTCCCGGAAAAAGAAACAGAAAAGCAAGTAGAATCAAGAGGAAATTTGGTATCGGTTGGCGAATTTACTACAAATATCAATGATATTACCGGAACCCGGTTTCTAAGGGTGGAAGTTTTTCTCGAAGTATCCGAGGAAAACAAGAAGGCAACAGCTGAAATTGAAACCTATATGCCGATTATTAGAGATACTGTTTTAACTATTTTATCTTCCAAAACAGCTGCGGATTTGGATACTTATAACCGGGAAAAAATGAAGCTGGAGATTAAAAACGATCTGAACCGGAAGATAGGCAGTGAAATAATTCAAAATGTCTATTTTACCAGTTTTATTATGCAATAGCAGTAAACAGCGATTATAACCTGAAAGGGGGGTTATAGTGGGCGAAGTATTATCTCAAAACGAAATAGATGCTCTGTTATCTGCGCTGAGTAGTGGTTCGGTTGATGCCAATGAATTAAAGGAAGAGCAGACCAGAAAAAAAGTCAGAATTTATGATTTCCGCCGACCCAACAAGTTCTCAAAAGATCAGATTCATACTTTGCATGTAATATTTGAGAACTTTGCCCGGTCGCTGGGAACTTATTTGTCGGCACAATTACGTGCCGCTGTTCAGATGGAAATTCTATCTGTAGAACAATTGACTTATGAGGAGTTTATACGCTCTATACCGAATCCAACTATTCTGAACGTATTTTCGCTGTTTCCGCTGGAAGGCAACTCCATTATGGAAATTAACCCCAACCTGGGATTTGCATTTCTGGATCGTTTATTAGGTGGTCCTGGAGATGCTCCATCCAAGGTCAAGGCTTTGACAGAAATCGAAGAGACGGTTATGCAAAGATTATCACAGCGAATGCTGGATTTTCTTCAGGAGCCCTGGGGTAGCATAATTGAGCTGGAGCCATCACTGGAAAGAGTGGAAACCAACCCTCAATTTACGCAACTGGTTTCTCCCAGTGAGATTATGCTGATAGTATCTCTGGAGACTAAAATGGCTGATGTGTTAGGTATGATAAATATTTGTATTCCATTTCTGGTACTGGAACCAATAGTTGACAAGTTAAGTGTACATTTTTATTATTCTGCCACCAGCAAAAAGTCTTCGCCTGAAAACGCAGCGTTTATTCAATCCAAGTTGGAAAATACGCAGATAACCGCTAAAGTAATATTAGGCAAAACAATTATAACCGTCAGGGATCTGATGGAGCTTTCTGTAGGTGATGTTGTTCCGTTGGAACGGAAAATAAATGAGGACCTGGAAGTAGTAATAGGACAGAAGACCAAGTTTCTGGGTAAGCCAGGAGTTCATGGAAACAGAGTTGCTATTCAGGTTTCCCAAGTTGTAGAGGAGGGAAATGAAGATGAGTGATGGTATGCTTTCACAAGAAGAAATAGATGCTTTATTAAGCAGTAATTCTGTGGTTGAAGAGACAACCAACGCTAGTTCAATCAACGAGTTTGATCGGGATACCCTTGGAGAGATCGGCAATATTAGTATGGGAACTTCAGCTACTACACTGTCAACTTTACTGGGCAAGAAAGTATCGATTACAACTCCCCGCGTAGAAATTACCACTCCGGATAAGTTGCGTGCTGAGTATCCTATGCCTTATGTAATGGTTGAAGTTCAATATACCGAGGGGCTGTATGGAACTAATGTATTGGTTATAAAAGAAGAAGATGCCTGTATAATTGCTAATTTAATGATGGGTGGCGCAGGAGTTTACGAACAGATGTCTCTGACTGAAATTGAGCTGAGTGCGGTTGGTGAAGCTATGAATCAGATGATGGGTTCAGCTACAACCAGTTTATCATCCATGTTTAACCGACGCATTGATATTGCTCCTCCAGTACTTAATGTTATAGATTTGGGAAAAGAACGTCTGGATTTAAGTAGTCATTACGATGAAATGGTCAGTATCAAATTCAACATGGAAATAGAAGGTTTGCTCCAAAGCGAGATTATGCAGATTATCCCTCTAAATGCAGTCAAGGATATGATTGCAATGTTAATGGGAAGTACGGCGGAGGAATCCAGCCTGGATGATATTATTGAAACTCCCGAGCCTTCAATACCTGCACCTGAGTTAACTACACCACCGCCGGCAGAATACTATGTGGACTCCCCAACCCCGGGTTCATCCCCGTCTGCAGTCCAGGAGACCTGGACCAGTCAACCACAGGGGGTTCACAAGGGTCAGCAATATGCAGTTCAGCCAGTTCAATTTGCACCCTTAAGAGAAGGTTATGGTGGTGATACACCTCAGAATATTGGCCTTATTATGGATGTTCCATTGGACATATCCGTAGAATTGGGTAAAACCCGTAAGACAATCAGAGAAATACTGGATCTGCATCAGGGGGCTATTTTACAATTGGATAAATTAGCAGGAGAACCGGTTGATTTACTCGTAAATGGTAAGCTGATTGCAAAAGGTGAGGTTGTAGTTATTGATGAAAACTATGGAATCAGAATAACTGCGATTGTTAGTCCTATGGACAGAGTAAACAAATTACAGTAATTAGGAGGGCAATAATGGGCAAGAGGGTATTAATTGTTGATGATGCTGCGTTTATGAGGATGATGATTAAAGATATTCTGAGTAAGAATGGCTATGAAGTAGTAGGTGAAGCAGAGAATGGACACGTTGCTATTGAAAAGTATAAAGAATTAAAACCGGATTTGGTTACCATGGATATTACTATGCCGGAAATGGATGGAATAGCTGCAGTTAAAGAGATTAGAGATTTTGATTCAAGTGCCCGTGTCATTATGTGCAGTGCTATGGGGCAACAGGCAA
>JAQVWB010000198.1 GCA_028698695.1 Syntrophomonadaceae bacterium
AAGATTATCAGCCGCAAATTGAGCCATCAAAGTTCCCTGGAAGGGATCAATAAAGCAAACCCGGAAGATATATTCATTGGTTGCACCGGTTTTCTCATCAACGGTTACATTGGGTGCAGTCGCTGCAGGTGCAATCAGTGGGATTTTGTTGTCCATCATGATGGGAGTACTTCCAGCCACAGTTCCACTGGTGAGTGGTCCAATCTGGGCAATGATTTTTTCGCCGACCAAGGCCGCACTTACACTCATAGCTTCGTCTGGTATGGTTTTACAGTCTCTAACAATTGGGTTCAGTTGTTTTCCCAGAACCCCACCGCCGGCATTAATTTCTTCAATTGCCAGCATGGCTCCATCCTTTGCAGAACTACCGTAGCTGGCACCGCCACCTGACAGTTCCACATTAAGTCCTACATTAATCATTTCGTCTTTGTCTGCTGTTTTATCCGTGTCCTTGCTGCTTCCTCCGCATCCGGCTATTATAGTAAGCATAAATACCATCATTACTAATGCCGCCAGTTTCCCTCTACTCTTTCTCATCCGTTATCCTCCTCTTTATGTTTTTAACATCATGACTTCTGCCATGAAAATTAATTGCTGTTTAGCTCGTCCGTTCTTTTACCTTCGTTATTAAGCTCTAGTTCTCATATCTCCTATGCGACGAGTAAAATGAATCTTATCATAATATTCTACCAGAGGCAGCGCATACTTTCGAGAAGTTTTTAAAAGATCTCTGGCTGTTGCCAGACTAAGTTGCTGCTCTTCTTTAAAATACTCCCCTAAAATCTTTTTTCCTTCTTCAATCGCCACTTTGGAAAAATAATTCTCGCCATCCAGTCTAATTACTTGCCCTTGATTAATTAAGTAAACTAATGCTTCTGACATTTCCGTATCACTGATAGCAAGGTCGCTTTTCATTTCTTCTATGCCAGGGGGATTAAAAAGTTGCCGGTTTAAGTTATCGACAATATGATTAATGGCTCTTTTTTCTTTTTCTCCTGGGGTAGGAATGTGTTTGATAAGACTTATTTCGTTGTTTTTACTGACTAAACAGTCTTGTTCTTCCAAATATTTTAATATAGCATTAAAAACTTTACCGCTAAATTGACTAAAGAATTTGCTGCGCATTTCTTCCTTGGGATAGCCAACCCGCAACGGATATTTGTCATGATATTCCTGAAGGGTATTATTAATAACCTCATTTATATTCTTTATCTTGGCCTGGCTGATGTATTGTCCCTGCTTTACATCAACTATTTGCTCATCTTCAATTAACTGCTGAATCTCCTCAATTATTTGCCCAGGAATATTACCGGTTTTACGCGCTAAATCATCAATTGTAAATATATCCTGGCCGGAATATTCCATTTCATGTAGCAACATTTCATAGAGACTGCCTTCTTCTTTAATAGTTAACTCTTCCAACACTTCTTCTTTAAATCTTTTCTGTTTGGATGCATTAGGCTCAATAATTGTTCCTCCTCCGATAGTTGTAACAGGTGAATAATACCTTATTACAAAAGGATCCCCTTTATGGGCCACTATCTGCTTTTCCAAAATTATTTGGGCAAAAGCTTCTTCACCTGGAATTAGTTCATCACGATCTAACAATACGATTCTTCCTAGGACTTCATCAGTACCTAAATGGAATCTAATGCGAGTCCAATTCCGAATGGTGCGATTGCTCCCATAAAGAAGGCGCAACTTAGTATCTACACGGAAGCTGGGGGTGAATGAACCAGGAGTAGCTAATAAATAACCTCGCTTTATTTCATTTAATTCAATACCTTGAAGGTTAACTGCCACTCGCTGTCCAGCAAATGCCACATTGGTTTTTTCATTGTGTACTTGAATAGTTCTTATTTTTACCTGTTTTTTCAGCGGCATCAGCTCAACAGTTTCTCCAACACTAATCTGTCCTGACCATAGTGTTCCAGTTACTACTGTTCCAAACCCAGATACTGTAAATACTCGGTCTATTGGTAAACGAGCATAACCTGAAGAGGTTTTTTCCTGCACCAATGCTGATAACAACTCAATTTGAGTCTTTAATTCTTCTATTCCTTCACCAGTAGCGGCAGAAACAGCTATAATAGGAGCTGCTGCCAAAATACTTTTTTTAAGATATACTTCAATTTCATCCTCCACCATCATTAGCCACTCTTCATCAACTAAATCTTTTTTTGTCACAACTACTATCCCTTTATCTACACCAAGTAGTTCAATTATATTCATATGTTCCTTCGTCTGCGGCATAATACCTTCATCAGCAGCAATCGTTAATAAAACCAGATCAATACCAAAAGCACCCGCCAGCATATGCCTGATAAAACGTTCATGACCGGGCATATCTACTATCGCAGCTTTTTGTCCTCCAGGAAGTGTAAACGGAGCAAAGCCCAGTTCAATTGATATTCCTCTTTGTTTCTCTTCTTTTAAGCGGTCAGTGTCATATCCAGTTAATGCTCTAACCAAAGTCGTTTTGCCATGATCTATATGGCCTGCCGTTCCAATAATAATCTTCTTCATGAAGTCCTCCCGTAGTGGACTAATTTTCAATTAATTTAACCATCAGACTGGCAATCAAATCGTCATCACCTGGCAATAAAGTTCGTACACTTATTTGCATTTTTTCATCTTGCCTTCTTACTATAAGTGCTGGTTTACTTTGCCGCAGCTTTTTAACAATCATTTCTAAGTTGTTTTCATTAAACTCTAATTCCACACCAAAGCCAGCTATTTTATAAGTTGGATAGGCTCCGCCCCCAACCATGTCTTCAGTATGTATAATGTTTATAGCATTAAGCATAACCCAATTTCCAATAGCACACTTTATTTTACTAGTTAGGCTTTCCGCCTTTTTATATAATTCTTCCTGACTACTGGCCAACATCCTGATAACGGGGATATTCTTTTGAGGATCTCCGCTTAAATATTCCAAAAGTGTTCCCTCCAGTGCCGCTATAGTTAGTTTGTCCACTCTGAGCGCTCTGGTAAGTTGGTTCTTTTTCATTGCCTCAATATATTTCCTTTTGCCTATTAATATACCAGCCTGCGGTCCCCCTAATAATTTATCTCCACTAAAAGATACGATATCAATTCCTGCAGAGATGCTCTCCTGAACCAATGGGTCCTCTTTAAATCCCCATTCATGCAAGTCGTAAATGATACCACTACCAAGGTCCTGCATAACTGGAAGCGAATGTGCTCTACCTAACTTGGCCATTTCTTCCAGACTTACGCCACTAGTAAAACCAATAATTTTATAATTGGAAGTATGAGCAGAAAAAAGCATTGCCGTATTCTCATTAATGGCTGATTCAAAATCACTCCCATAGGTTTTGTTAGTAGTACCTACTTCTACTAACCGGGCACCACTTAGTTTCATCACTTCAGGAATGCGAAAGGACCCTCCTATTTCCACCAATTGTCCACGTGAAACAATTACTTCTTGGTTGGCCGCCAAAGTATTTAAGCCTAACATGACTGCAGCTGCATTATTATTAACAACCAATGCTGCTTCAGCACCAGTTAATTGTGCTAGCAGGCTTTCTACGTGGTCATAGCGGGAACCCCTTATGCCTTCCTCCAAATTCATTTCTAAGTTGTTGTAATCCTGAGCGATTTCATTTATATACTCAATAGCCCTTTTGCCCAGAGGGGCTCTTCCTAAATTAGTATGCAATACAACCCCGGTTCCGTTGATAACTTTATGCAGTGT
>JAQVWB010000199.1 GCA_028698695.1 Syntrophomonadaceae bacterium
AACCGGCTAACATAGAACGCGTAACAGTATGTCTGGATAGTGGTCAGATTGCTGGGGAAGCCTGCCCTCGTACCAGCACTATGGCTTTTATAAAAGGAACCGAACCTCAGGAAATTTGTTACGAACATGTACCGGATATGCAATGGGTATTAATTCCTGAAAATAATACAAATGAGCATCTGGAAATGAATGAAGAGTAAAAATTATAGAATAATGCCCGGTTAAATGATAGAATTTGCTTAATGTTGCAAAGGGGAATTTATTATAATTGGGGAATTTTATTGTGAACCGGGC
Organism: Syntrophomonadaceae bacterium; assembly: GCA_028698695.1. GTDB lineage: Bacteria > Bacillota > Syntrophomonadia > Syntrophomonadales > Syntrophomonadaceae > JAAYBS01. The sequence continues at coordinate 295 of JAQVWB010000199.1, forward strand.
GGAAATAATTACGGGGATAAAGGACGCAATTCCTATCATATTAGGTTATCTGCCTTTGGGATTTGCTTTTGGTGTACTAGCTACCCAGGCAGGGATGACAATAACACAGGCTACAGTTATGTCCATACTGTGTTTTACTGGTGCCGGACAATATATTGCTTTGGGAGTTATGCAGGCAGGCGGAGCAGCGTTGACGGCTATAATGGCTAATATTTTAGTTAATTTGCGCTATTTTTTGTTTGCTACTTCCATGGTTCCTCACCTGCGTAACCGCGTACCGATAAAGTGGGCCAGTATTCTGTCCTACGGTCTAACTGATGAAACGTATGCGGTAGCCATGAACCGCTATCGTAACCATGAAGCCAGCACCTCTTATATGGCAGCCCTGAATTTATCCTCGCATTTTGGCTGGATTACCAGTACCTTGTTAGGAGCAATTTTAGGAGCCAATATAGCTGATACTGACCGACTGGGATTGGGATTTGCTCTTCCCGCCATGTATATATGCCTGTTAATTCTGGTGATAAATAAACGCAATGATATACTGGCAGCATTTATAGCAGCAGTTTTGTGCGTAGTAATTGGTTTAATCTGGCCTTCGACTATACATAATTTGTCAAACATTATTGTTGCTTCCATAGTTGCTGCTACGATTGGGGTGATGGTTCGTGAATAACAGTACGGTTTGGTTAATGATATTAGGAGTATCAGCGGTTTCTTTATTGCCACGTATATTACCGGTTGCGTTTTTTTCATCTTTTGAATTCCCTCCGGTTTTAATCCGCTGGTTGTCATATATAGCTCCGGCAGTTCTGGCAGCCCTGGCTGCATTAAGCGTATTGGCGCCCGGGGGCGAATATAACTTTTCTATTGGTAATTTATATATATGGGCTTTTATACCCACATTTATAACCGCAATTCTTACCAGGAGCCTCTTTTACTCTTTGCTGGCAGGAATTTCTACGATGGCAATTTTAAGTAATTTGATTTGATGTCATAAACTGTAAGCAGGAATTAGAGCATACTAATCGAAATAGGGCATTATAACAAATTTATTTGGGACTTTTAGAGAAATGCTTAGTGGATTAACCTTTTTAAGACTTTATTCCTGAATTATTTATGCTGGGGGACCAAAAATTGCTGAATACTAATATATACAAATTAAAGCCCAAAGATTTATACAAAACCTGTAACCCGAACCTTTTTAAATTTAACAGTACTGCTGATATTAAACCTCTGAGGGGTATAATTGGACAGGACCGGGCGGTTCGTTCTCTGGTATTTGGCCTGGATATGGAGAATCAGGGATACAATATATACTTGTCTGGTGCTTATGGTACTGGAAAAACTACTTTGGCCCGTGACCGGGTAGAGGAGATGGCTGCCAGGCGTCCGGTGCCATCTGATTGGTGCTATGTGTTTAATTTTAATAAACCGGATTCCCCCCGTGCTCTTGAAATGCCCGCCGGATTAGGCAAACAATTCCAAAAAGATATAGCTCAACAAGTGGATAAAGTCATCAAAAAAACCTTCAAAGCTTTGGAAGGTGAAGTTTTTGAGTATAAGCGCAACAGTATTAATGCACAATTTATGGAGCAAACCAACACCTTATATTTGCAGGTTGAGGAACAGGCCCGGCAAATGGGTTTTGCGATTTCACGCAGTGAGCAGGGCATCAACAGTATCCCATTGAAAGACGGAGAAGTATTAAGCCAGGAAGCTTACATGAGCTTAAGCGAAAATGAGCGTTCTGAGATAATGAGAAAAAGTGCGATTGTGCAGGAAAAAATAAATGAAGCTTTTCGCCAGTACAAAGACATGGAGAAAGTTATTAAAGAAAGATATCGGCAATTGGAACAGGAAACTGCACGATCAGTAGCAACACCTAATTTTACTTATTTATTTGACCATTATCGAGACCATCAGCAAATAATTGAGTATATACAAGACATGCAACAGGATTTGCTGACCAACATTGAAACCTTTGTTAAACAGGATGATAACAACCCGTGGGGTTTTCTTCGTCATGGTGACCGCAGGTCTTTACTTAAGCGCTATCAGGTAAATCTGGTGGTTGATAACTCTGAATTGCAACATGCACCGGTTGTATTCGAAACTAATCCTACCTATGCAAATTTGTTCGGACAAATTGAATATGAGAGTGAATTTGGTATTCTGGCCACAGATTTTTCAAAAATTAAAGCCGGAAGTATTCATCGTGCCAATGGCGGTTACTTGATTTTACATATGTATGATTTAGCCAGAAATTATTATACCTGGGATACTTTAAAAAGAGTATTGAAGAATAATGAGATTACGGTTGAAAGTGTCAGTCGTATGTTTGGCATTAGTAACAGTGAAACGCTGCAACCGGAACCCATACCGGTAAATATAAAGGTAATTATTATTGGGGAACCATTTTATTATTATCTGCTGTACAACAATGATGAGGAATTTCAAAAACTATTTAAAATAAGAGCTGACTTTGATATTGATATGGAGCGATCTCGCAGCCATGTAGACGAGTATGCTCAATTCATTACTTCAGTATGTGAAGAGGAAAACCTGCGTCATTTCAACCGGGGGGCAGTTGCCCGTGTAGTTGAATATGGCAGTCGTATGGTGGATCATCAGAATAAACTGACTACGCAGTTTAATAAACTGGTTGAAATAATTTATGAGGCCAATTACTGGGCCAAAAATGATAACAGTGATCTGGTTAAAGAAAAGCATGTAGAAAAAGCTATTAAGGAAAAGCGTTATCGATCCTCCATGATAGAGGAACGTATTCAGGAACAGATTAAGCGTGAAATGTTAATGATTGATGTACACGGACATAAAGTTGGACAGATTAATGGTTTGGCTGTATATGAAATGGGAGAGCATTTATTTGGCCGACCGGTTAGAATTACTGCCAAAACTTTTATGGGCGAAAGCGGTTTGGTAAATATCGAAAGGGAAATAAGAATGAGCGGCAGTATTCATAGTAAAGGAATATTAACTTTAAACGGATATATGGGTGCCCAGTATGCACAGGATAAACCTTTGACATTAGCGGCCAGCCTGACCTTCGAACAGAGTTATCAGGGAATCGAAGGAGACAGTGCCTCCAGTGCCGAGTTGTATGCTTTGCTGTCCAGTCTGGCCGGAGTAAAGATATATCAGGGTATTGTAGTTACCGGTTCGGTTAATCAGAATGGAGAGATTCAACCGGTAGGAGGAGTAAACCAAAAGATAGAAGGGTATTTTCAGGTTTGCAAAGACCTGGGCCTGGATGGGAAACAGGGTGTCATTATACCTCGTCAGAATGTTGTGAACCTAATGTTGGATGATGAGATAGTAGAAGCAGTTCGAACCAAGAAATTTCATATCTGGGCAGTAGAACATATAAATGAGGGGTTGGAAATATTGACTGGCCTGC
>JAQVWB010000022.1 GCA_028698695.1 Syntrophomonadaceae bacterium
TAATAATCGCTTTAATTTTAATACGGCTATTAATGCCATTAACCAATTAACCATTATGATCAACTGGTACAAAGATGTTGAGGAATTGGACCTGGCAGTTTTTAAAGAAGCTATTGACTCCCTGTTAATTATGTTAAACCCCTTCTCCCCTCATATTGCCGAGGAGTTGTGGCAGCGGTGCGGTAATGAAGACAGTGTCCAGACCCGGACCTGGCCTAAATATGACCCTCAGGCCCTGATACAGGATGAAATAGAAGTTGTCGTGCAGATCAGCGGCAAGGTCAAGGAACGAATTATGGTCCCGGTAGATAGCAGTGAAGAAGAATTACGTGAAATTGCTCTCAATAATACCCGCATTAAAGAGTTGACAAACGGGAAGAATATCGTGAAAATAATAGTGGTCCCCAACAAGCTGGTTAATATTGTAGCAAATTAATTTTATACCAAAGATATTGGTATATACACCCCCGGGGGTGGGCAACCTTCAAACGAAACCCGGTTGCATCAGGACGGTAATGCCCATCCCCTCCCCCCTAATATACACAGATTAATTAAGAATTCCTATCGGTTATCAATACTTCCTGGGCATCCGCCCAAAGGTTTTCCAATTGATAATAGTCTCTTTCTTCCTCGCGAAATACATGCAGAATTACTGAGTTGTAATCCAGTACACACCAGACCCCCTGTTGATGTCCTTCTTTGCGCAGAGGAAGAACTTCCTGCTCTCTTAAAGTTTCTTCTACATGTTCGGCAATACCGCGCACCTGAAGATAGTTTCTGCCACTGACAATAACAAAATAATCGGTAATCACAGTTAAATCACTTACATCCAAAATAGTGATGTTCATAGCCTTTTCGTCCAGGCAAGCTTCGGTAATTAGTTTTACAATATCAATACCTTCCAACAAATATAACCTCCCTTAGTTATTTATAACCATAGTTCTATTTAATAAAAACTTTTGTCACCGCGTTTTAAATAGGCATTTCGTACCTCTACAGTCCGGGGGTGAATTAATCTTCCCTCGTCAAGGCAATAGCGCAGAGTAGTCTCCAGACCAAACAACATGGCCTGCTTAAGATCACGGTAAGCCAGGCATTTTAATCTATCCTGTCCGGGATAATCCCGCCCCGGTTCAACCATATCTGCCAGATATATAATTTCCTCCAGTTTGCTCATATTCAAATCACCAGTTGTATGTACTGCTACTGCTTTTAATATCTCCTGATCCTCAATCTCTAATTCCTGTTGCAGCAACCAGGCTCCAACCGGCGCATGTAACAGATCCGGAATCTGATAATCCATTTCATGCTGAATCAGGTCCCCTTTTTCAGCCGCAGATAACAATTCTGCTCCGGATAAGCCTTTGGCATAATCATGTAATAACCCGGTGATATATGCCTTGTCAGCATCAACTCCGAATATTTCTGCCAGTTCCCGGGCTACGCGGGCAACTTCCCGCGAATGTTGGAAACGGGAAGGAGAAAGCCGCTGGCGAATTATTTCCTGCAATTGTTGTTCATTATACAATAATCTCTCCTCCCTTCAGCGGTACAGTCCATGTTCATAAATATACTGCTCAACCCGAGAAGGCAGGAGATATTTTATGGGTTGTCCCGCTCTTACGCGTTGACGTATATCGGTTGAAGATATATCCATACCGGGAATAGCCATTATATGTAGATTATCCCATAATTGCCGAGGTAATTGCTGCAGAGACGGTATATCCCTGTCAAATACATAATCAGGTCGTGTAACTACGATGAACCGGCACAGGCAAGACAGGCGTTCAACATCCTTCCAGCTATGCATCGATAACAAAGAATCCATCCCCATTATAAAATAAAAAGTATCCTGCGGTTGTTGGCTGATAAAGTAATCCATGGTATCTACCGTATATGAATTACCCGGTCGTTGCATTTCCAAATCAGATATGGTGAAAGCCAAATTATCTTCAATAGCCAGGCAAACCATTTGGTAACGATGGTCCCGACTCAAAACTGCATTAACTTCTTTATGCGGAGGACGGGCAGCAGGCATAAAAATAACCCGGTCCAATTGGAATTGGTAGCACGCAATTTCCGCTGCAACCAGATGCCCATAATGGATGGGGTCAAATGTTCCTCCCAATATCGCCACTCTTTGTCCTGAATTCAAGCTATCACCCTTATTTATGTAAAATCTATCCTAATAATAACTTTGCCAATATGAAAATGCAAATTCGCTGCAGATACTTTCCCCTCACAGATAAAACCCCTATAATAGATTTAATATATTACGGGAGAGAAGTTTTTTTGAAAGAAGTAAAGCTGACATTTCACAATAATGGTCTGCGCAGTTATATTGATGTCGATTTATGCAGTGAATGCCCTCGTCAGGATGACAAGGGTTGTTGCGGGTATTACTCACCAGTATTTTATCCCAGCGATTTTGCTTATCTGATTCGCTGCCAGCCTGAATTGCTGGAAGAAATTCTTTCCCTGTCGCAGATTACGGTACTGGATGCTTCAGTAACCGTTAATCACACTATCGAAGCACCCGGTTATCATTGTTATTTTCATAATATCGATGGTGGTTGCCGTTTGCCGCAACTGATGCGGGAATCAATATGTCGCCATTTTGTATGCCCGGGAATAACCTGGGAAAGAGATGAAAAGTTTAAGCACTGGAAGAATTTCTTTGCTCAGTTAAGCGATTACGAAATTGAACTTAACAACAAAATCAGCGCACAGTTAAAATCTGAAGGGCTTACTTTAAGAGACCTGGAAAATCGCACACTTTTTTTCAAGCGATTAGTGGAGATTTTTGATAAGGAAACATCAGTTGTGCCTGATTTTATCCGTGCAGCCGACCAGGAGCAATCTCTAAGCCTGACATGTGAAATTAAATATGGAGAAGACTGGATATTATAAAATCCAGATATAATAAGCAGGAGGTATAGGTTTATGCAATGGGACCGTAATCGTAATATTTTAGATAATGTACTGGATTCAATAGGTTTTACCCCCTTAATCAGGTTAAATCACATCACTGGCGATATAAAGCCGGAAATATGCGTTAAACTTGAATACACCAATCCCAGCGGCAGTTTAAAAGACCGGGTGGTTAATCAGATTGTAAAAGCGGCTGAACAAAGGGGAGAATTGAAACCGGGAATGATATTACTGGAAGGAACTACCGGGAATACCGGTATATCGACAGCCATGGTTGCTGCTGCGCGGGGATATCATGCCATCATTGTTATGCCTCAGGGCATGAGTGAGGAACGCAAAAAGACGATTACAGCTTATGGAGCAGAACTGGTGCTTACTCCGGGAGCTGAAACTGACGTGGATTTGGTATTGGAAGAGCTTGATCGCATCAAAGCCCGCTATGGAGATAAAATATTTGAAATTGGTCAATTTGTCCGCGAAGATAATCTTAAGGCCCATATTGAAAACACCGGACCGGAAATCTGGGAACAAACCGGGGGCGAAGTTAATATATTTATTATGTGTCAGGGCACCGGCGGCACAGTAACCGGAACTGCCAAATTCTTAAAAGAAAAAAACCCAGCTGTACGAGTCTTTATTTCTGAGCCTGCTGATTCCCCTATCCTTTCCAAAGGTCGTATCGGTCAACATAAAGTGCAGGGAATAGCTGACGGTTTAATTCCTGAGATTTTGGATTTACAGTATGTGGATGGTATAGCTCTGGTGAGTTCCGAGGAGTCAATCGAAACTGCGCAAAGGATAGCCCGTGAGGAAGGGATTTTCTGCGGTATCTCCTCCGGATGCAATGTAGCTGCTGCCATCAAGGTAGCTCGGCGTTATCCGGATGCTAAACGAATCGTAACCATTGTAAACGACAACGGTCTGCGCTATCTGTCCACTGATCTTTGTGGAAGTGAAGTTTGCCGGGAATTACTGGACCGTGATTATAAGCTATCCGAGGCTGAGCTGAAAAAACTGGCCAGCTATAAGTTGGAAATAATTGAATAGGTTATGAGTGACCTGATTCCGGATTTTTAGAACCTGACTTGACCTGCTACATTAATTGCGAAGCCCTATGGCGGAGCATCCGTGTCCCTGAAAGGGGACTATAACTGATTGAACCATAACCCCCTCACCCAAACTATTCAAGCGATGTCAGTTTAATTAGAACCTGACTTCATCTAACTTAGAGTGAACTAAGCTGCTTCGCGGGGCAGCTTTTCCAGTTTAATGCCAAAGCTGAATCCCATGATTATCCAGAACAAGGGCATTACCATAATGACATCAATATTGAAAAATCCCTGTACCAGATAGGTAGTAATCATCAGAAATATTACCTCTTCATCATCGTTTTCCGGTATTTTTATTACTCTGGCTAAAAATACAATAAACGCTATGAAAGCAAAGATACCCATGGTAACCAGAATCTCAATAAAAATATTATGCGCTTTGTCGGCATAAGTTCCCTTGATCGGCTCAATATCTGCATACTTCAAGTTTTCCGGTCCTATACCAAACGCCCAGTTTTGCGGGAATAGCTTCAGGCTCTCTTTCCAAATGTATATTCGCCCGGCACCTGCATCTCCATCCAGTTTAACCCCGGCATCTACCTCACCGGGAATACTGATTACCCGACTCACTATCAGTCCTCCTCTGGTGGGAGCCAATAACAGGAATACTACAGCCAGGGTAACCAACAATGCTGAAAAAGCTTTCCAGGTATATTTACCCTTAAAAACTTGAAGCAATATATACAATCCCATAAAGACAAAGGCAATCCACGCCCCCCTGGTCGTGGACGCCAACAAGGCTGCAAATAGAATTGCTGCTGCCCCCAGCCAGATTATTTTACGCTGCTGCAACCACCAGAGCATGGCTGGAGGTAATAAAAATACCGTGTAGGAAGCTAAAAAGTTTTGATTGGCCATCGTAGAATAGGAAATCATCCCATCACGATAGAATTCATGAGGAACCAGATTAATATCGAACCACTGCAGGATTGCCAGAGCAGATATTATCATGCCGGTAAACACAGCATATCTGAGAATTGAATTTTGCTGTTGTCGGCTTTCTGCAGCAACCAGAAATAAAACTGTACAAAAGAGATAGGTACTCAGCCCGGTACATCGGGGATATCCAAACCATGAGTTTACAGGGTCCATGCCCAGAATGGAAGAAACGAAAACCAGAAGCAAAAATATTAACAGGCTGGGACATCTTTTTATACTAATTAAACCAGTTCCCTTAAAATAAGAAAATCCGGCTACTATTGACAACAGCGCGAGAGCAACTGCCCGGGGCAAATAGAAATAATCGCCGCCAATCGGTACTACCATCAAACAATAAACAGAAACCATAAACAGCAGATAATAATTCACAACTGCCCCTCCCGCTTTAGCTGATTATTTATTGCCGGATTTGTCCGTCACCGTAGATTATAAACTTGGTTGTAGTTAATTCCGGCAGGCCCATGGGACCACGGGCATGCAGTTTTTGCGTGCTGATGCCTATTTCAGCTCCGAAGCCAAACACATTTCCGTCAGTAAACCGTGTGGAAGCGTTGGCATATACCGCAGCGGCATCAACTGCTGACATAAACTGGCGCACATCACTGTAATTCTCACTGATTATGGCTTCACTGTGGCCGGTGCCGTGATTATTAATATGATCAATAGCCTCATTAAGGCTGTCAACTATCTTTACTGCCAGTATAAGATCGAGATATTCCTCATCCCAGTCGGCATCCACCGCGGGAATAACATCGGATACAATTTTCCGGGTTCTTTTGCATCCCCGTATGGATACTCCTGCAGCGCGCAATTCTTTTATCATACCGGGCAGAAACTGTTCAGCTACAGCTTCATGTACCAGCAGTTTTTCAGCCGCATTACATACTGAGGGGCGTTGTACTTTAGCATTCATTACTATAGGAGCAGCCTTTTGCAAATCAGCATACTGGTCGATATAAACATGGCAGTTTCCCATTCCGGTCATTATAACCGGTACACTGGCATTTTCCATTACCGCTGCTTTCAGGCCCTTGCCGCCGCGGGGGATCAATACATCCAGCCAGTCATGCATTTTCATCATGTACAAAGCGGCTTCCCGGTCTTCACTGTCAACCAGCTGAATAGCTCCTTCCGCCAGTCCGGCTTTTATAGCTGCAGCAGCAATAGTTGCTGCTATAACCCGGTTGGAATTCAGCGCTTCTTCACCGCCGCGTAGAATAACCGCGTTACCGGCTTTTATACACAGGGCAGCTGCATCAGCAGTAACATTGGGGCGCGACTCGTAGATAATACCGATAACTCCGATGGGAGTACGCACGCGTCCCACTTCCAGACCGTTGGGCCTTTTACTGATACCGGTTACCTCACCTATCGGATCAGGCAGAGCTGCGATTTCTCTTATTCCGTCAGCCATATCTTTTATACGGGCCGTATTCAGACTGAGCCGTTCCAGTAATGCTTTGGTCAATCCGTTTTTTTCTCCCAGCTGTAAATCTCTCTGATTGGCCTGTAAAATTTCATCAGCATTATATTCCAAGGCATCTGCCATAGCCAATAAAGCCTTGTTTTTTATTGTAGTTGGAGTAATCGCCAATGCCCGGGCAGCTTTCCTGGCGGTTTGCCCCTGATTGGTTAAAACTTGCTGCCAGTTATTCACTGTATCACTCTCCCATTTATTAGATGTCAGTCATTATTATATACATGATAATTATATCGGCAAATCAATATTATGGCAATTTTACTGTTATTGGTTACCATCTATAGATAAAACTGCATTTTATCCTTAATAATTTAGTGTATTCTCAGGAGCCTTGTAATAAATAATCCTAATTATTTCTTCGCGATTTGCAGGAAATTTTACCCTATATGCCAAACTCAATAAATACAGCTGAAAATTGGTAATAAGTTTAAATAAATCCATATTATCACCAATAATCAGTTTGCCAAAATAATTAAGGGAGGATTATGAATGGAACTGGAACTTAATACTGATACACTATCTCTGGGACAAAGATTGTCCCGAATTTTCACCAACCCAAGCAGTGTTTTTATGGATCTGGAACACAATTCATCCTGGTTTGCCACGCTACTAATAATCATAGGTGTCAGTTTAGCTGCGACCCTGCCCCTGCTTTCTAAAATTAAAGAATATGGCATAATAACCTTGCAGCAAATACCCAATGACCCTTCTCTCTCAAATCCGGAAACTCTGGCTATGGTGTCTCTGCTTATAGTCATAACTGCTATAATAAGTGCCATCCTCATACCGGTGTTTTTTGCCTTGATTATGGCTTTATTGCTCAAGTTGTTCAATATTTTTATCGAGTATAAGGTGCCGTACCGCCAACTGTTTGCAGTCAGTGTATATGCTTATCTGCCTATGTTGCTGTCTGTACTGATTGGATTGGGATTGGGATTAATGACCCCGGTTGAAAGCTTTGGCAATGTATCCACCAGCCTTAATCTTTTATTTCCTCCTGACTCCCACAGTTTCACGGCTTTGCTGGCTGCACAAATTAATCCCTTTATGTTATGGAGTCTGTATCTGACAGCACTTGGAGGATCTATAATGATGAAATGTAACGTCAGGCAGGTTGGTACCTATTTGTTTGTGATATGGCTGCTGTACGCTCTGGGTACCAGTTATTACAGTGCCGCAACAATGAGTGCTTTAGGCTGATTAACATCGAAATCGAAGATGTAAATGCCCTGTCCATGGGAATCCCGGTTCCCAGGACAGGGTATATTTGATTGGCGGGTTTTGTCTGATTGTTTAATAAAAGCATTATAACATTTGGCTCAATTTTTCAGGTTAAACTGCTTTTAATTACCGCTTTAAATACTATGTAAATAAACCAGAGAATAAAAATATATACTGCTAATTCCTTCGTCTGTTTTTTCATTATTGCTGCACCGCCTGCCACCAGCAAACCCAAGCCCCATATAGTGAATATATCTATATTATTCAAGAGGATAAATAGAAATCCTGAGTTCTTATCCGAGGGTAGCAATATTGCTGCACTTGTCCAAAGTGACAGTGTCTTCTCATAATCCAGAACCCTTAGCATTATCAGGATTTTCTCCAGCATATTACCAACGAATACCGGGATCCAGGCATAAACAGCTACTGCAAGAAAACGTTTAAAAATTCCGTCTTTTCCTAATGTCAGGGCGTTTTTAATCGACTCAAAAATAAAAACCAGCCACCATAAATATGAACCGGTGCGAAAAAGCTCGCTTAACTTGGCCTGAACCATCAACATATGATTAAAAACGGCCAATAGAGCTGCATGAACCATCCATGTAAAAAATGGTATAAACAAGGCCCCCATAACCATTGAAATTTTGAAGACCTTAAGGCTCTGCTTTATTAAATCCGGAGCCATACCCTGTCTGGTCAAAACATTCATACTATAACTTAATGCTTCCGGCATAATCATGCAGACCACTAACAGATTCAGACTCGTTATAATTATTAACGGCAGTAGTATTACCGGTTCTTCTTCCAAGCCTTCCCATACTTTGCAAGGTTGAAATATAATTTGCCATAAGCGCTTAAAAGAAATTTTAATTCTATCATTCATCAAGCATAACCTCATCAAGAAATACAACCAAGCCACTGTAAAATTAAAAAGTAGTCAAAGGAACCGTCCCCTTGACTACATTTTACCAAATAATAAAAACTGTTCTATTTTATAAGTTGTAAAATTAGAGGGAGATATGGGCCAGCCACTTCGAGAAGTTTAAGTAACATACCAAAAAAATCCATTGTTTCACCTCGTTTCAGGTTGCTTTTCTCAAGTTTTTGTATTTACCAGTATTTACCGGTACTATAATCCGATTTCGGGAGGACGGTTCTCTTATATCGGATTTATAGCAATATAAGAATTTATAAATATGAATAAAAAACAAGGAAGGAGAAAAACCATTACTATTAATAACTGCATGTTCAGACTAACAATAATAATCCTCTTTTGGTTGATTGCTTCTTTAATTGATTTTTTTCTGTTTAATGTTTATATTTTCCTTATCAAGATATACTATATATCTATCACAATATTTTTTCAACTGATAATTCTCGCAATTTTCAGACAATATTCGTGCCTGCCTGTCCGGTAAAGCCTTTAAATAGGTCCATATTTACCACTACCTGTAATTCCAAAGATATTTTAGTAACAGATAATTATGAATATTGTTTTTATTTAGCAGGAATTATTGTTCAGTTATAGGAATTAATATACTGGTACTGGTAAATTAACAAGATAATAGCTCTAAATGATTTTTGTTAAGAAAACGAGAATATATAATATAATATGTTTTTCAGTAGCCTATGCCCCCAATACCAGTATATTTAATTGCAATTACGATTAGTACATGACTTTCCAGTGTTTAAAGTAATAGTAATGGCAAGGAGTGGAGTGTTAAGTGCCTGCCCCCAATATTGAGAATAGAATAAAACACCGGGTACTAAAAATTACACTCATATTATTATTTATCTCTCTGATAATTGGTATTAATCTTTGGCGTAATTATATCTATCAAGGACCACTGGTTCATACCACAAAAGTTGAAGAGAAAAACATGGGGGAAAAGGTCTATGCCAGCGGAAGTATAGTACTACAGGAAAAACAGGAAGAAGTTGCCAGAGATAACCGGGTATTAAGACAAACATTTGTAAAAACCGGAGACCAGGTTAAGGCGGGACAACTTCTGGCGATTTTGGAATGTGTAACTGAAGAAAGAATGCTGGCAGATGCAAGGGCTAACCTGGCCATGGAAGAGTTGGAATATAAAAATAATTTACGGCCATCTGACGAGGATCTGGCTATTGGCAAAGCTGAATTTAAAGAAGCTAAAACAGCTTATGATAATAAACAGAAAGATTGGCAACGCAAAGAAGCTTTATATAATGCAGGGGCAATCAGTACTCAGGAAATGGAAAAAGCCCGTCAGGAATTGATGGTACAGGAGATTATGTTTCTAAAAGCCCGGAAAAGTTATGATATTCTCTGTAATGGTCCCCGCACCGCAGAACGTAAAGTGGCTGAAGCCAAATTGGAAAGGGCCAGAGCCATTGTTCATGCAGCCGAGCAAGATTTGGCCAGATATATAATTAAAGCTGATATGGATGGCATTATACTTAATTTGGAAGGCCAGCCTGGCGATTTGATTAAAGCCGGAGAAAGATTTTTAACTTTAGGACACCCCGCATGCCTTCAGATAAGAGTAGGTGTAAGTGAGGCTGATGCTGCCCGAGTAAAACCGGGACAAAATGTAAATATAACCGCAGCAGCTTTACCTGAAAATATTTTTAAAGGGGAAGTAATTGAAGTAGCAGGACTGGCTCGAATAAAAGAGGGCAATAGCAACCTGCAGGTAGAAGTGCCGGTTCGAATAAGTGTAGAAGATGACTCCAGCCATTTAAAACCAGGTTATTCTGTAGATTTAGAGATTATTACCGTAATTGAAAAACAACGTCTCGTGATTCCTTATGAAGCACTATTGGAAGATAACGGCAGGAAACAGGTGTGGGTTTTTGATAATGGTACAGCCCGCCTGCAAAATATAACTACCGGTCTGGAGGGTGAACTTTACCTGGAAGTATTGCAAGGATTAAATAATGGGGACTTGCTTATTATAGATCCGCCGGATAATCTCAGAGATAGTCAAAAGGTACGTCAATCAACTGCGCCTGCTGTAACCCCGGAGGATGATCTCTATGATTAAAATGGAGCATATACATAAGGTTTATCGTCCCCAATCCAACCCGGTCAATGCACTTCAGGATGTGAATCTGCATATTAAAACCGGTGATTTTGTTGCTGTAATGGGTCCTTCCGGTTCAGGAAAATCAACTCTTATGAATGTAATGGGATGCTTGGATACCGCCAGTTCAGGAACTTATTGGCTGGGCGGAGTTGAAGTCAGTAGTATGAACAGTGACCAATTGGCAGCCATTCGTAACCGTAAAATCGGTTTTGTTTTTCAAAATTACAATCTCCTGCCCCGCATGAACGCTTTGCTTAATGTAGAGCTACCCATGCTTTATGCCGGAATAGACAAAGAAGAACGCAGTTCCCGGGCTCTTGATTGTATTGGGCGGGTAGGAATGTTAAATCGACTTCATCATCGCCCCTCTGAACTCTCCGGAGGTCAGTGCCAGCGTATAGCTATTGCCCGTGCTCTGGTAAACAGCCCGGATATTATTCTTGCAGATGAGCCTACCGGGAACCTGGATAGCGTAACCAGTGAGGAGATTATGAGTATCTTTCAGTCTCTACACCAGGAAGGACATACCATCGTTCTCGTTACTCACGAAAATGATATTGCTGCCTATGCCTCCAGAATCCTCCTTTTTCGTGATGGCAGGTTAAATAGTGATGAAGTACTATCTCCATCCCCAAGGACTATTCCCAACTTGGTTATGAATGGTGATGCCCTATGAATCTGACAGAAAGCATACGTGTAGCTCTGGACTCAATCAGTTCCAACCTGCTACGTTCAATTCTTACTACTTTGGGTATAATGATTGGGATTATGGCAGTAATTGCCGTAGTTGCAGTAGGTCAGGGCGGTCAACAGACAATAATGAAAGAAATGGATAAGTTCGGCAGTAATCTATTTCAGATTATGTTGGACTGGCGGCGGGACGAACCTCCAACTGGCAACGAATTTACCATGCAGGATCTCGAAATTATTAAAACCAATGTCCCGGAACTGAAATACCTGCTTCCCTGTGCGAGTAGTTATTCCCAGATTAAAAAAGGAAGTCAGACTAAAACTGCTCAAATCCTGGGTACCGAAGCTGATTATGCCCGCTTGCACCCATTGGATATAACGGCTGGGCGTTTTCTGACCAACAGCGATTGTCAAAGCAGAAGAAGGGTAGCGGTAATTGATGAGGAAATGGCTCAGGAGTTATTTCCCCGCGATAATCCTTTGGGAAAAAGAATACTTATTGGCAATCAATCCCTCATAATATGCGGATTAGTAAAGTCTGACAGTTCTCCTTTGGCCCTGGGAACAAAATATGTCTATATTCCTATTAGAGTATGGCTGGATATATATCCGGAGGGTAATATTTCCTATATAGAGGGAAGTACGCGCAACCTCGAAGACATCACCCTGGCAATGCAAAACAGTATTAAAATACTGGAAAAACGCCACCGCAATGAGGATATATACCAGGGTGTGGATATGGAACAACAGATAAAAGCAGTAAATAAAGTAACTGGTGTAATGACCCTGGTTATCGGCATTATTGCCGGTTTTTCCCTGCTGGTAGGGGGAATTGGCGTCATGAATATTATGCTGGTCTCAGTAACTGAAAGAACGCGGGAAATTGGGTTGCGTATGGCTCTGGGTGCACGTCGCCGCGATATCCTGCTTCAATTTCTAATTGAAGCTGTTGTTCTATGTCTGCTGGGAGGTATAATTGGCATGGTCCTGGGCATTGGATGTGCTTTCCTGATAGCTGCTCTGGCTAAATGGCCCCCATTAATATCCTGGACTACCATCTTATTGGCCTTCGCTTTTTCAGCAACTATTGGCATTATATTTGGTATCCTTCCTGCCAATCAGGCTGCTAATATGGACCCCATCGAGGCTCTGCGAAGGGATTAGAATAAATCCTCATGGTGACAGGTTGTGAGCAGCCCCCTTCTTTGATTAATTGGCAAATTTGGAATCCGTGTATAAAATGAATAATACAGGAAGGAGGGAATTATTTTGAAAAATATCATTATGGTTTTTTTAATCACCTTCATATGGATTGGAATGACTGAGACTACTGTTATGGCCAACGATAATATAGAGCTTTATATCAATAACGAACAAAAGTATACTGACCCGAAACCATTTATCGATGAACAAACTGGCAGGACTTATGTGCCAATCAGGTGTATTGCTGAGAATTTTGGTGCGGAAGTTGATTGGTTGGAGTCAGAAGGGGAAATAACTATCTTTAAACCCAATGAGACTATTATTGTTTTATTTATTAACCATCAGGAAGCTATAGTAAATGAAGTTCCTGTTTATTTGGATGCCGCTCCTTATATTATTAATGATAGAACCATGGTACCACTACGGTTTGTAGCCGAATCTCTCAATTTAGCTGTTGCCTGGGATGCTGACGGCAAATGGATAAATATTTCTGGTGAAATTAACAACCCGCAGAATAATTCAACCGTCATCGAGTTGAAATTACCTGATGATACTATAGTTAATATCCATTTATTAGAGGGATGGGAATATCAGCAAGGGTTACAGTATCAACAAGGTTTCTTTTCACTGCATGAGCTTTTCTTATTACGTCATGAATCTGGTACATCAATCAGTTTCCTCGTTGAAAACCTTCCCGAAAAAGTTAGCCGGGATGACTATATTGAAGAAACCAGAGCGGCAATTGTCAAAGAGTTCAATGTTTCTGACCAGGATATCGGGAGTGCAGAAATTCCAGAGAACACATACAGCCTTTGGTATATGGTTGAAGGGAAAAATTATGATTATATTGTTTATCAGACTTTAATATTTCCCTATATGGATAGCAAATATATGATTGAAAAATATGCAGGTGTATTAACTACTATCTTACCTATTGATTTTGCAGATGAACTGATTTCGCAGATTGCGGATGATAAATACGAAATTATTGAATTTACAAATCCCAGGTGGTCATTTTATCTCCAAGACCTGACCATTAAAAATGGCGAACTGGATTTTAACAACCACCTGCAGACTGAATAAATAGTCTTTAATAATAGTGATTTTAGCTTTCTATCCACAGGTTATTGCGATGAATGACCTCATCGTAGTCTTTTTCCCCCAGTATCTTCTCAATTTCCCGGGATTGTTTGCCGGCTATGCGGCTGATTTCCTCAGCGCTGTAATTTACCACTCCGCGGGCAATTTCCTGTCCGTCAGCATTATTGACGCGAACAATGGTTCCCCGTTCAAAATCACCACTGACCGATAGCACTCCTGAGGGCAGCAGGCTTTTGCCTTTGTTTAACAAGGCCTGGCAGGCACCTTCATCAACCAGCAATTCGCCCTGGGCCAATGAGCCAAAGGCAATCCATTTCTTGCGGGCATGCATTTTTTCATCACGGGGTATAAACAGAGTGCCTACCTCTTCACCCGCCACTATACGGCGAATAACATCTTTGTCATCGCTGTTGGCTATAACCATTGGGATTCCGGCAGCCATAACCATACGGGCCGCCCTCAGCTTTGTAAACATGCCTCCACTGGAAAAACTGCTGCCCCGGTTACGGGAATTATCCTCCATATCAGCAGTGATTTCATTTACTTCTCTTAATAACCTGGCCTGTTTATCCTTGCGCGGATCATGTTCATAAAAGCCATCCACATCAGACAATATTATTAGTAAATCAGCATCCACCACTCCGGCCACTACTGCTGACAGCGTATCATTATCACCAAACTTTATTTCCTCGACTACCACCGTGTCGTTTTCATTTACAATCGGTACTACTTTCATATTCAGCAAAGCCAACAGTGCATTGGTAGCATTAAGATAACGAATTCGCTCATCAAAATCCCCACGCGTAATCAATACCTGGGCCACCGTTTTGGAATACTCGGCAAATAATTTCTCATACAGGTGCAGCAATGCTCCCTGCCCAATAGCTGCCAGGGCTTGCTTTTCCGGCATGGTTTTAGGTACCTGCCGGTAACTCATGCGATTAGCACCTACACCAATCGCACCCGAGCTACCTACTACCACTTCCCGATCCTGATTATGCAAATCAGCAATCTCACGAATCAGATACTCTATACGGCACAAATTCAGCTGTCCGTTAATATGTGTTATAGTACTGGGACCAATCTATATTACTATTTGACTAC
>JAQVWB010000200.1 GCA_028698695.1 Syntrophomonadaceae bacterium
AAGCTGCATCAGGATTGCTGATGGTCTTGCCGTTACCATTGAATGTGCCGTTAAAGCTGCCGGTGATGGTAGCCCAGGTATCGGTGGTCAAATCTATGTCTGCGGTCAGTGTTACAGTCTCTCCCTCATAAGTGTATCCGCCGTTGACAGCAGCTGCAAAGGCCATAAGCTCTGCCGCACTTCCGATCGACAGTGGCGGAACTGGAGATGCTACATTGACCGTTCTGATTACCTCATCAGCCGGGTTGCCGGCTTCGTCACTGACATTGTAAGTAATTACATAAGTTCCGACTGTATTTGTATCTACAGTATCGCCACCAATTATTACATTACCTGTAATATCTCCATCCACATTGTCATTGGCGGTATATCCAGGCTCGCTAAACGCATCTCCTATTTTCAGGTCCATGGTAGCATTGCCTGTAAGGTTTATCACTGGTTTTGTCGTATCTGTTAATGCTGTTACGTTAACTGTTCTGGTTACCTCGTCAGCTGGGTTGCCGGCTTCGTCAGTGACATTATAAGTGATTATATAAGTTCCGGCTGTATTTGTATCTACTGTATCGCCGCCAACATTTACATTGCCTGTAATATCCCCATCCACATTATCATTGGCGGTATATCCAGGCTCGCTAAACGTATCTCCTACTTTCAGGTCTATGGTAGCATTGCCTGTCAGGGTGATAACCGGTGCAGTCGTATCAGCTTCTGAAGCTGTCACAACTACTTCGACGGTTGCTGTATAGCCTCCGGTATTGGCATAGCCTTCGGGAATCGTTCCCAGAACTGCTGTAAAGGTGTAACTTCCTGCTTCATTTGAATTGTAACTGTCGGTATCTTCCCATGCTGTAACCGGAACGGTGACTGTACCTACATTGGCAGTCACTTCAGCAGGTAATACTGCTTGTACTGATGCTGCATCTGAATAGGTTGCCTCTCCTGCCGAACCTGCATTTACATCGGTTATAGTATCAAATGCAGTAATTTCAATTGTATCCTCGTCTGCAGTGCTGAACTGCCAGACATAATCTTTCCCTAATGTATCTGTACCGTTGTTCGCTGCAATGGTAGCCCCTAATGTAACTGTATAATCTTTGCCTGGTTCCAGTGCTGTGCTTTTTAAATTCAGCTCCATCTGCCTCAGTTTCACCGGACTATCTGCTTTGGTATAGGTGAAATCCGAACTGTCCAGGACAACTGAAGAACCGCCTGCCTCAGCAAGCGTGACCAAGCCTATATTGGTATTCCAATCTGTGTCGATCCCATTACCGAAATTCCACTGAAAAACGATATTGTTACTGTCCATTTCCTGTTCAACCTGATATGTAACAGTACTACCAACCTCACTTTCCAATGTGGCAGACGGGCTTAAAAGTGCTACGGTCATATCTTCTGCCTGCACTGGCGGTACAGCAATGATCATGGACATAATAAAGAATAATGCCACAATGATTGCTGTTAAGGACCTTCCTCTCCTTCTCCCAATCAAAACATTCCCTCCTTAAATTCACTTATCAATATACAAAATTAATCACCGGGTCTATCACCACCCTTTAAACTCAGGCTTTGTTTTTATCCAGTTCAGGGTCAATACTAATACCCCTTGAGTTCTTCTTTACTGCAGGTTCTCCATACCGCTCCCTGGTCTCCGGGAACAGATAATGAATTGACAAGTAAAACGGCTTCCCGGTCTATAAGCACGGCTTTGACTGCTTCCCCCAGCTCAACCCGTTCATGGGGCGGAAGAAATCTCCCGTCTTCCTTATTTCTTATCCTGGTAATGTAAGTTTTCGAGTAAATTTCCTCTACAGTCAGTGACTGCCCCGGCATACCGATAGTAAACTTGCCACGGAAGCGTCCGTCATTGCCGCTTAAACGCAGGCCGGTCCCGGCCAGGGCTCCTACTACTCCGTCGCCGGTGCCGCCGTGTTCAGATAAATGGATGCCCATCTCGGCAGCTAAGTTGTACGCATAATCCTTGTTCAATACTTCATGCTTGGCGGAAAACCCATAAGCGATCAGCCAGCCGGGATGGATGATCCGTTCAGGGATAACCACGCACAAACCGGGATCAGAACCAACTGCTCTTTCACGTTCCAAAAATTCGCCGCCGTATTTTATGATAGCTTCCAGTCGCTGAGGATCAATGTCTGCCGCAAAGCACATGGCACTGTTATGGGAAGTATATGGTACATCCGGATGGACAAACAATTGATGCCGGGTAACCGCCGCGCATTTGGCCCAGCCCTTTTGTTCGATCTCTGCCGAGAGCAACGATGCCAGCTGCCCGGTGCCGCGTTTGATTTCAAGGTTATCGGTATCATCGATACATATTAATGCCAGCAAGATATTTCACCTCCATAATGCTTTTTAACTTTTGCCTTCTCTCATACCCTTGCCGTTTAGTATTTTTTCAATTTCGGTATCGTCCAGTTGCCAGTCAAAAAATTCCTCATAGAAATCCCGTGTGGTTTTTACCATATCCCAGTCATTAAACAGTTCCGGGTAGGCAAGTTTGGCTGTCCATAAAACTGCCAGCGGGGTTTCCAGGGATGAATCATGTCCCCAGCGGGATATGCCGTTGGGCAAAGGTAAAACACGTTTATTTTTCACTGCCTGCAAAGGGGCCCAATGTTCATGTTCCATAATATATCCCTGTACATTAGGATCATTTACCAGAATATAATCAGGATCCCACATAAGAATCTGTTCCATGCTGGCATAATTGTTACCATCAGTAAATTTTAGCTCCTGATGGGTGGAAACATTTATCACTCCGGCTGCTTTGGTCCAGTCATCTGCCAGGCTGCCGTCTGTATCAGTACGGGTTGCCTCGCTGACTGAGTGATAAATGCTTACTCTCTCATCGTCAGGAACCATTGCAACTCTTTCTTTAACCTGTTCAACTGTTTCCTGGTAAAAATCCTGGTACTTCTGTCCTTCAGCTTCACAGCCAATTATTTTTGCGATCATTTGCATGGCGTACTGCTGCTCCGCCATACTGTCATATTGCAAAGCAACAGCCGGTATCTTCACTTTATTCAACTTGTCCATTTCCGCTTGATTACTGGTGGTGTTGCCTTTAACAAAAACCAAATCAGCATTTGTACTAAGCAGTTCCTCAACATTTATCACTTCACTGCTCTTGGGTATTGGCAGTCCTTTTATATGCGGATACATTTCCACCAGCAAAAGGTCTCTTTGCATTCCCCCGGTAGTCGCCACAATTTTATCGCCTTGTCCATATAATGCCAAAGCATATCCGGATTCAGGGCAAAGACAGGCAATACGTTCGGGATTGATCGGGACCTCAACCTCACGCCCCGTACAATCGGTAATAATCTGCGTTGATTTTTGTTCCTGATTGTCATTACTGGTCTGCCGGTTGTTACAACCGGTCACGCAAAAAATTAAAATGAATATTAGTATCAGGCAAATTCCATTCAAATAATCTTTTTTTACTATTTCCCGGTTAATTTTCAATGCAATGACCCTCCATCTAACTTCCTGTTAATTATTTAAAGTCCTTACCGGGAGCACCTGTTTCAGCTGCTCCCCTTCATCAAGACTACATTCGATAATATGAGTTTTTATGTTATAGAGCTCACCCATGGTTTGTTCAGTCAACACTTCTGAAGGCTTCCCCAGTGCCATAATACGATGATCTTTTATTAGTGCCGCACGGGTAGA
>JAQVWB010000201.1 GCA_028698695.1 Syntrophomonadaceae bacterium
CTTTGTATTCCCAAATCTTTTAAATCCGAATCTGCTATCATATGACCGATAAGATTGGGAAGTGCTCCAATTCCCAACTGCAGACAGGCACCATCATGAATCTCTTCCAGAATGAAGCTCGCAATATTTTTTTCTTCCGGACTGGCTTCAGGAGATTTTGGAGTGGAAAATATTGGTGAATTTGAGCCTTCTATAATATAGTCAACTTCGCTGATATGAACATATTCATCATTACCTCCCAGACATCTGGGCATATTCTGGTTGACTTCTACTATAGCAATTTTAGCTCCCAGAGCCATACCACGATTATGCGAATTACCCAGTCCAAAATTAAAACAGCCATGCTCGTCCATAGGGGTGACCTGTGCGCACCATACCTGCGGAGCTATACGGTGATATTCCTCCAGGTTGTAAGCCAGCAGCGTAGCTTCATGATAATTAAACGGGTTGTGGGCTGCCAGTCCCATATCTGCAGCTTTACGGTCCAGCAGGGTAAAATACCAGGAAAAGTATTGAAAGGTTTTCTGCTCAATATCATTTTTAATTACTTCGGGAATAGGCAATACTGAACCGGTCCCCCGGACGGCTACATTTTCCAGACCGTCGCCGGCCCGTTTTCCCAGAGCCATATCAAAATCCACCGGTTTTGTTGCAAACATCCCATAATCAACTATCGAATTGGATTCAACCAACCTGGCTGCCTGTTCAGCAGTTATAAGTTTGTTTTTATACTCCTGCATATAAGTACTCATTAAAATCCCTCCAATTATTTAATTTAATCAAATATCTTAATATCACCCTTTATACCTCACGGACCATAATTGATTAACCTCACAAAAGTCAAATCATATTACTCCCATACATTTGAATCTCTTCAGGCACGATAAGTTATATCCCAACTCCATCAGTATTTCTTCAGTATGCTGACCAAACAGAGGCGGCGGCATCTGAAATTTTACAGGAGTCCGGCTAAACTTCACCGGTATACCTAACAGCTTTATCACTCCTTCCACCGGATGATTGACTTCCTGAACCATGTGGCGATGTTCAATCTGTTGGTTTTTAAGTGCCTGTTCCAGATTATTAACTGGTGTTACACAAATATTTAAAGGTTCCAGAATATCCATCCATTCCTGCAGA
This sequence comes from Syntrophomonadaceae bacterium, assembly GCA_028698695.1. Lineage (GTDB taxonomy): Bacteria > Bacillota > Syntrophomonadia > Syntrophomonadales > Syntrophomonadaceae > JAAYBS01. The sequence goes on from JAQVWB010000201.1 coordinate 1,141, forward strand.
TTCTTCTGCAGAGTAAGCAATTCAATCTTTTGAATCATCTCCTCCTGAACTTCGGGTGGACCAAATTGAGTTTCAATAAACTCCTCACACCCTATAGTTTTACAAAAGGAACTCCAAAATTTGAACTCCAATAATCCGATGGCCAGATAACCTTTGTCAGCAGTTGGATATACATTATACCAGGCATTAACACCATTAAGAGGTTCATTGCAACGCTCTGCGGAATAGTTATTGGTAAACAGCTCTCCGGCGGCAAGAGTTTGGAAACTCAGGGCAGCTTCCTGAATGGAAACATCTATATATTGCCCTCGACCGCTGTGTTCCCTTTCCCACAATGCCGCCAGCAAAGCAAAAGCAGTCCACAAAGATGCTGCCATATCGGCAATGGGAACCCTCGGAATAACCAGCTCATCGTTTTTTCTTCCTTTAAGTATTCCACTGATACCCAGCAGATTAATATCATGAGCAGGGCGGGAACTATACGGTCCGGTTTGCCCGTATGCAGAAATAGAGGCCATAATAATCCGGGGGTTTCTATCCTCCAATTGTTGGTAATCCAGTCCAATCTTTTTTAATACTCCTGGTCGATACTGTTCAATTACTATGTCAGCTGTATCTACCAAACGCATAAACACTTCGCGGCCTGATTCCGTCCAGAGATCTAGTTTAATACTCTTTTTATTACGATTCAGAGCCAGAAAATATCCGCTCTCCGATTCGCCCAGCGGTGGATACCAGCGAATAAAATCTCCCCCCCTGGGATTTTCGATTTTGATAACCTCTGCACCAAGATCACCGAGAGCCATTGTGCAATAGGGACCGGATTGCAGCCTGGTAAGGTCAATTACTCGAATTCCCTTTAATAAACCTGCCATCTTATTCCTCCATAACCCATTACAAATTGCCCAATTGTTTCAGACAACACACACCATTATGACCCTCCAGTTTATTCTCCAAACCCGTAAGCTACTTATCCAGAAAATATCCAAATAGAATAATTCATCGAAGCAACTACCTCCCTCCTTTGGGTCAATAATGACCTTAAGCAATATATATGCAAGATATTAGCCAACTAAGATTTTGCATAATCAGTTTTTCGTATATAACGAAGTATTTATCATGTCACCCTGATGAAAGCTGAATTATCATTAATAGCGATTGTAGTGGCATTGTAGAACCTCATGGGGGTCTAAGGTTACTTTGCCAACATTCATAATTTATGTTTAGGAAAATTTTGAAATTTGAGGGCAATCTTAACTAATTTACCCTTATTTTTACGGGTTTACTTCTACGCTACTGTTTCATCTCTGAAACATTATATATCCAATAACGCCTTTGAATGTACATCCAGACACCGTTTGATAAGTTGTTGCAGATATGTTACAATGTTACGTATCTGCAACAACTTATTCCATTATTTCGAATATATTTACTTTTCTGTCTTTGGTTAATATGAAGGTAAGCAAAAATTTTTGAAAGGGGTCGTTTTATGAACAGTATTAAAAATGCTGATGTTGTTAATATGGAAGAGTTGGATATGATAAAACAAATCTTTAACCTTCCCTATGAAGGTGCCATCTTTGTAGATCAACAAGGTATCATACGTTTGGTAAATGATACCCTTTGCACATACCTGGATTTAACTCACAAACAGCTCATTGGTCATTCCATTGATGAATTTAAATTTGATCCCAATTTAATGAATGTGGTTAAAACAGGTCGACCGGACCTTTTGGCCTTTTATCCCCATAACAAAGTACTGGCTACCCGCCAGCCGGTTATTGCCGACAATACAATAATTGGTGTAGTTGCCCGGTATGAAGTTTTTGATTTGACCTGTGTAAAAAAGAATCTCGTAGATTTCGATGATTATATGAACATTATTTCCCGACTGAATACCAGAGATATCTTGCAGAATGTTGCCAAATTTATGCATGAATTAAAGTCCTATCAGGACGAATTTAATCTTGAACCGGTTACCGGCTCAAGTCAGGAAATTATAAAAGGGATGAGCCCGATTATTAAAGCTTTGCGGGAAACCATATTATGGATTGGCAGCTCTCCATCTTCGGTGCTAATTAGTGGAGAAAGCGGTACCGGTAAAGAATTGTTTGCTCAATCAATTCATTATAGCGGTGCGCGCGTTGAAAGACCTTTTGTTAAAGTAAACTGTGCCGCTATACCTGAACCGCTCTTGGAATCAGAACTCTTTGGTTATGTGGAAGGAGCCTTCACCGGAGCTCGCAAAGGTGGTAAAATCGGCAAGTTTGAACAAGCCAACGGCGGAACAATATTTCTTGATGAAATTGGCGACATGGCTCTGGCCATGCAGGCTAAATTATTAAGAGTTCTTCAGGAAAGAGAAATTGAGCGTATAGGTGACGATCATACCATCCCTATAGATGTACGCGTTATATCAGCTACCAACAAGGACTTGAAATGGATGATCAACCAGGGAACTTTCCGGCCTGATCTCTATTATCGTCTAAATGTTGTCAACCTTTACATACCGCCATTGCGCGAAAGAACCGAAGACATCC
>JAQVWB010000202.1 GCA_028698695.1 Syntrophomonadaceae bacterium
AAATATAGGAATCAATATGTACATCGTAAAATCGCTTCATTTCACTGGCAGAATCCAACCTTAGATAATGGGGATTTACATCATTGATAAATTGGGAAGGCTTGGCGCTGCTGCTCAAATATAATAGATCATTAGCCCTGGTCATACCAACATACAGCAGCTTTCTGTCGGTCAATTCCTGCATACTTTCATTTTCAATCCCGTTGGAGGAAACATACGGAATAATTCCATCATTAAGGCCAATGATTATTACCACCTTGAATTCCAAACCCTTGACCGAATGCATGGTGAGTAGTTTGATTGATTCATCTATAAAATCAGCATTATCACGGTCAACCTTTACACAGGGAATTCCGGCTGCTTCAAGGGCATCCTTCATGGGTTCCTGCTGATTCTTGTTTTTACTAATTACCGCAATATCATGTAATTTGTATTGCCGCAACAAATTATCTTTTATCTCACGAACAAAGTACCTGGCCTCATCCTGCATATTGGCAAAGCATCTATATACAGGATAAGATCCCTGTTTGTCTATAAGGGAAGGGGTTACATAGTTTTCATCCCCCACAATCTCCAGGTCATTTTCTATCAGGCTATAGGACGCCTGGGCAATCTGAGTGGTTGTCCGATAATTCTTGGCCAGAATATTGCTTTTGCCGGTCATATCAAAACCAATGCTGGCAAAACTTCTTCCCCTGGTCAGCCAAGAATGCGAATAAATACTCTGGGCAGTATCCGCGATAAACAATAAACTGGAATAGTCTTTGCCATTGTACAATAACTTCAGGAATTCCAGCTGAACCCTGGTCAAATCCTGACTTTCATCCAGCAGAATGTGCGTATACTGCTGATCCACACCCAGCGTGGCCTCTTCCAAAGCCATTAAAGCCATGTCTTTAAAATCAATATATCCCAGCCTCTTCATGCGTTCAGTATAATTTTGCATAACAGCAAAAATTGCCCCCCGTTTGGGAGAATTCTTGGGCAACGCCTGCCGCCCCTCCGGGACATTGTTTCTCATTCTCCCAACCCGGTCGGCATTTTGGTATTCTTCCGGTTCCATATAATTGCAGGCTTTAATCCAATCGATCTCATCCAATAAAAACTGTTTATTCTTCTGATCAATCAGATTTACCGCCGGATATACCTTTTGCATTTCCGCTATGCACTGAGCCATCACATCATATTTTTTATTATTGTTTATTTCATACTTGCAGCCGGTTCTCTTTTTGTATCTGGCATAATACTTATGCATCAAACTGTCCATGGTGGTAATATCTATCTTCTCGCCATCAGTCTGAAAAAGACTTTCAAAACCTATCTGGCTTTCTTCCTCAACCTTGCTGTACAAATACTTGAAATAATTGACCAGGGTCTTATTGTAGGTAACCAGTAATATCCGGTCGTCTACATCAAAGCAGTAATTCTGTAATAAAAACGGCAGGCGGGTAACAGCTATGGTAGTTTTCCCGGAACCTGCCACGCCTTTTAACAAGGTGTGGCCGTTCGGTTTGGCATTGATAATCCGCTTTTGTTCCTGGTTTAGCTGCAATGCTACGCCTTCATTATAAAGATCATTTTAACAGCGATTACTTACTATGGAATTAATTACCATGGGAAAAAGGAAGGAATAAGGAAGTAAATGTCGAAAGCTGGGTATAGCTTACTTTTTTGTAATTAAAAATTTATAGTGGAAGGGAGTGATAACATTGCAAAAAAGGAGCAATACTCACAAATTAATATTTTATATCCCATTATTGGCAAGCATAGTGCTTGTAACAGGCCTGTTATTTATTCCAGGGGTTGCAAAGGCCGGTACAATTAATCTACATAATTCCGCTACATATTATTCTAATACTTTTATTCATCCATATGTGTTTGCGGAAACAATTAATTTTAACACCGGTTATGTAACTGCAGTTAATCGTCAGGAAACAGCAGATTCATCTCTATCCCCTGCCCCGGTTAAAAATAATAACAATGCGCCGGAACCGGCGGCCAAACCAATGATTGAGAAGAAGGTATTGGCCAAGGGAACTAAGGATGCTACTGAGTTGTACATAATTAAGGCTAATAAACCAGGTCCTACTGTTATGATTGTAGGCGGTATACATGGAAATGAAACAGCTGGTTATAAAGCTGCTGAGAAATTCATTAATTATGATATAAAACGCGGTACCCTGTTGGTTATTCCCAGAGCAAATCAGCGTGCCATTGATAATAAAAGCCGAATAATTAAGTCGGTTGGCGATATGAATCGTCAGTTTCCTACCAGTTCTAAATCATCAGCTGATACTCATCTAACCAGGGAGATTTATAAGGTAGTAAAGGATTTCAAGGTCGACTGGTTAATGGACATGCATGAAAGCATAGATTATCACAAGCTTAATCCTGATTCAGTTGGTCAAACTATAATCTATTACCCGGCCAATTCCACGCGCAGTACGGTATCAGGGTTATTAAATTCAATTAATAAGACTATAAAATATTCACGGGCCCAGTTTACTTTGCTGCGTTATCCGGTCAAAGGAAGTCTGGCCAGAGCGGCAGGTCAGTATCTAGGTGTACATAGTTATATTTTTGAAACTTGTTCCAAACAGTCCCTGTCGACACGGATAGATTATCATGTAAAAGCAGCCAATTTGTTGTTAAAGAGCCTGGATATGAACTAAATAAAGAATCGAATGAGGCTAGGAATTGGTTCTGCGTTGTGCAGAATCAATTCTATGTCCTCCAACTGTTCTGGTAGTGTTGCGTACATTAATATTTTGATTACGTTGGCTGCGTATATTAGTGCTCCCTGATTGAATAGCCTGCCTGTTTCGCAAGGAAACGGACTGTTGGGAGTTAACGCGCGTCTGACTGGGGTTGTTACGGTTAGTATTACTGAAAGTGGTTGATTGTCTGGGTTCTATTCGGGCCATATCACTGTAGATTTTTTTGGGGGTAGTGATGTTCCAGCCTTTCCTGACATCAACTTTTTCATCCCAGTTTATGCCTTTTTCAATCATATTGTGAATTACATTTAACTCATCATAATACCGGTTATATAAATCAAGCTGGCGCAGATGAGACCATAGTGTTGAGAAAACCAGGCGAAAATAATCCTGATCCCCTTCATAAAATGCCTGCTGCGCTTCAATAGTATTCAAAAAATTATGGGGTAATAGTGCATATCGATTGGCTACAATTTTAGCCAGACATAGTACAGCCAGTGTTATTTCCTGTGATACCAGCCAACTTGCCGGGGTGCGATATTCAAAACCACCATGGTCTTTTAGGCGAAAATCACCTAAAAATCCATATTTCCGTCTTCTTCGCACTGCTGTAATCGGGTTTTCTATTAGAAAAACCACCAGACCCAGATAATTATCCAGTGCTCGTAATAATCCTCCAGTCAGCTTTATATTACTGAAATGAATATGTCCACCGATGGAGTAACCGCCGAAAGGCTGACTTCCTGCAATCCATTTAATATTTTGATAAGGTGCCAGTCGTACCGCATTATTTAAAGCCAGTTTAATATTAATGGTTAATTCTTCAGGTGAATATTCAGGTTTGGGTCGTAACTCGGCAACTGGTCGCTGCTGACGATTCGGTACCCTGATATTATCGCAACCAACCAGACCATCACGGGGGAAAAATTGCGAAGCTGCTGCCA
>JAQVWB010000203.1 GCA_028698695.1 Syntrophomonadaceae bacterium
TTCAATGTAACGCAGAATATAATTGACGACCCGAAAAATATTGCCGCAGCCAGCGAGGCCACCTGGGACGCTCTGGGCAATAAAGTAAACTTTGGTGACGGGGGAATTGCGTTGCAGATTGCCCGGCTAAAGCATCTGGGCTATACCGGAGGAGATGCTTCTCTGATTCAGTTTGTTACGGTTGATGACTACTGGCGCTCAGTATGTGCCTTTATCGGGGTTGATAGTCAGGAAGCATCGCGCATGGCCAGAAATCAGGATACTTTGCTGGGTGAACTGGAAAACAAACGCCAGTCGCTTTCCGGAGTTTCTCTGGATGAGGAAATGACCAACATGATTAAATTTCAGCATGCTTACAACGCGGCCTCGCGATTTATAACTACTATTGATGAGCAGATTGATGTGATAGTAAACCGTATGGGCCTGGTAGGGAGGTAATAAATTATGATGCGTGTTACCAATAAAATGATGGTTAATGAAACCATCAGAAATCTGAATACCAATACGCTGGCCATGGATAAATGGAACCGGCAGCTTTCTACCGGACGTATACTTAACCGGCCTTCTGATAATCCGGCCGGGCTCGTGAAAGCCATGCGCCTGCGGACAAATATAGTTGAAGGGGAACAATACCTGAGAAATATCGGCGAAGCACTGAACTTTATGGAAACTACTGATTCAGCTTTGGACAGTATGGGTAATGTTTTGCATCGGGTTCGCGAATTGACCGTAAAGGCAGCCAATGGAACCAATGACAGCGGAGCCAATGCTGCCATAGCCGTCGAAATAAAAGAATTAGCAGAACAGCTGAAGATTCTGGCCAACACCTCCTATGGTACCAAGCGAATCTTTGCCGGTACTAATGTAACCGAGTCACCGCTGGCAGATGATGGTACGGATTTAACCTGGAATGGCAATAACGCGGCTTTTGAATTGGAAATTGCTGTAGGCATAAAATTTCGCATGAATCTGACCAATGCCGGAACCGGTTCAGAAAGTATGCAGAACTTTTTCACAGATCCGAATCCAGACCCACCCCCGGCCCCTCCACTGGCACCGGGTGAGATTCAGTTGACTACTGATAATGGTATTTTCGGGATCATGTCGCGTCTGGAAGAAGATATCCGTAACGGTAATTTAACGGAAATAGGTGCAGCATTAACTACATTGGACAATAAAATAGAGAACTTGTTATCTGCCCGCTCCACCATCGGAGCTAAAGTAAATCGTCTGGAACTGCAGGACTCCCGCTTAAAAAATACACAGATATCGTTCACCGACCTGCTCTCCAAGGTAGAAGACGCCGACATGGCCGAAGTAATCATGCAGCTGAAGATGCAGGAAAACGTCTTCCGCGCCACCCTGGGCGCCGGCGCCCGCATCATCCAGCCAACCCTGATCGACTTCCTGCGCTAAATGGGGTTAAGAATAGACGCGGATGCCGCTGATTACGCAGATTAACGCGGTTAATAATGTATTTATGGAGGGGAAATGGAGGAACTGCTATATAAGGAATTAAGCGGGAAAATAATTGCTGCAGCATATAAAGTATATAATACCCTGGGAGCAGGATTTCTGGAAAAAGTCTATGAAAATGCTTTATTGTATGAACTCCGAAAACAGGGAATTAACGCCAAATCCCAGGTATCCATTAACGTATATTATGAAGATATGCTAGTTGGAGAGTATTTTGCTGATATAATAGTTGAAGATTTAATAATAGTGGAATTAAAAGCAATAACCGAACTTACAGCTAGTCATGAAGTGCAACTTATAAACTACTTAAAAGCAACGAAAAAGAAAGTAGGATTACTAATAAACTTTGGAGACAAAATAACAATCCGCAGAAAAATAATGGAAAAGAAAATGAAAAAATAAAAACAGCGAAAATCTGTTTAATCTGCGAAATCTGCGTCTATTTAACCCAGGTGACGGCAAGAAATGTTATGAATACAGCTAAAAAAGAAAAACAAGATACCAGGATTACTAATAAACTTTGGAGACAAAATAACAATCCGTGGAAAAATATATAAAAGAAAATGAAAACAGCGAAAATCTGTTTAATCTGTGTAATCTGCGTCTATTTAACCCCGGGGGTGGGTGAGAAAATGTTACAAATACGAATTGATCAGCAATATGCTAAGATTGGGCTGGATATTCAGAAGCCGCAATTTGCCATGCAAACTACGCTGCCGGCCATAGAACTGGACATCGAAGAACCGACTCTGGAAATACATTCTCCCCGGCCCAGGCTCACCATTGACCAGAGCCAGTGTTTTGCTGATATGGATAAACGCACCCCAACGCAATTCATGAACTACTATGCCGGACTGGCGCGTCAAATGGGTCTGGAGGGTATTGCCAACATTTCTTTTGAAGGAGATGCGCTGGCTAACTGGCAGGATGGCAATACTATAGAAAGCCTGGCAGCCGCAGACCTGGGTGAAACAGTCGATTTTAATGTTACCGCTGTACCCAAACAACCCCCCCGTATAGAATGGGACATTCGCCCGGTGGAAATCAACTATAATCGAGGTCGGGTAGGACTGCAGCTCAGGCGGGGACAGGTGCAGACCAGCTTTCAATGGGGCAAAGTCAGCGCCTATATAAGACAGCAAAACTATCTCAACATTACTTGGCACGAGCCGCCAAACCGCAGCATCTATGCGTGAGGAGTAAGGTGAGTAAGGTTGTAATTTTAGAACCTGCAACCTTAATTATGTTCATACCCGAAGGGTTGAATACATCGGTAGTCCTGCAAAGGGACTATACATGACTTTTAACTGACTGAACCCAATTATTATATATTTTTTGGTGAGGAGTAAAGTAAGTAACAAGTAGCTGGCTAACTGTCAACCTGAGCGATAGCGAAGGATATCTATAACGATTTAAAAACTTATATTAAGATTATTTTATAAAGATTTTAATTATAAAAAATATTAAAAACTCCTACGTAAAATGTTATAAATATATATTATGTAGCTATATTAAAAAAATTGTGGATAAAAAACAGCGATAATCCGCGAATTCAGCGTAATCCGCGTCTATTATAAAAACTTATATTAAGATTATTTTATAAAGATTTTAATTATAAAAAATATTAAAAACGCCTACGTAAAATGTTATAAATATATATTATGTAGCTATATTAAAAAAATTGTGGATAAAAAACAGCGATAATCCGCGAATTCAGCGTAATCCGCGTCTATAAAACAATATCATAAAGGAGGATATTATGCAGATAAACACCCATCTATTTGGTGAACTAAATATTACTGAAAAAGACATTATCAATTTTCCCGAGGGCATACCCGGTTTTGAATCCGACAAACAATACATCTTGCTGCCCCTGGAGGAAAAAGCCCCGTTTTATTATCTGCAATCGGTTAATACCTCCGATTTATGCTTATTGATGATTGATCCGTTCATCTTTTTTAGTGATTACCAGATTGATTTGTCAGACCATGCAACAAAACAATTGCAGCTGCCATCTGACAAACCGCCAATTGCAGTATATTGCATTCTGACCATAACGGGAGACTTTAAGCTGGCTACCGCCAATCTTATGGCTCCGATAATAATAAATGCAGAAAAAAAATTAGGACTTCAGTTTATTCCTGAAAAAACCGATTATATAACTAAGCAT
>JAQVWB010000204.1 GCA_028698695.1 Syntrophomonadaceae bacterium
TACGAATTACATCACAGACAAAATCTCTCTTCTTTAGCAGGTCAGGATAAGCCTCACACATAATATCGCTGACTACATCAACATTTTTATATAGAAACGGTTCTTCAATTCCCAATACCTTGCCAAAGCGGACTGCCCGTCTCAGTATACGGCGCAGTACATAACCGCGCCCATCATTACTGGGAAGCACCCCATCAGCTATTAGAAAAGTACAGGCCCGGCTGTGATCAGCAATAACCCGGAACGGGAATCCGGCATCACCCGGGTCATATACTTTGCCGGTCAGTTTTTCAATCTGCTTAATGACAGGGATAAATAAATCGGTATCAAAATTACTGTCTTTGCCTTGTAATATTGAAGTCAGTCGTTCCAGACCCATACCGGTATCAATGCTGGGACGGGGCAAAGGGGTTAGAATTCCCTCTTCATCACGGTTATATTGCATAAAGACCAGATTCCATATTTCCAACCAGCGGTTGCAATCACACACTCCAATAGCGCAATCTTCGCTACAGGAATATTCTACACCCCGGTCATACATAATTTCACTACAGGGGCCACAGGGACCGGTATCACCCATACTCCAGAAGTTGTCTGCTTCACCCAGGCGAATAATTTTTTCCCGGGGTACATTGGTCTCCTGGGGCCATATTTCAGCCGCTTCATCATCATCTTTATAAATAGTTACCCACAAACGTTCAGGAGAAAGCTTGACTACTTCGGTTAAAAAATCCCAGGCATAAGCTATAGCTTCCCGCTTAAAATAATCGCCAAAAGAGAAATTGCCCAGCATTTCAAAAAAAGTATGATGCCGGGGTGTTCGTCCAACTGTGTCCAGATCGTTATGCTTGCCTCCGGCGCGGACACACTTCTGAGAAGTAGTTGCCCTGACATAGTTGCGTTTGTCTATACCTAAAAAAACATCCTTGAACTGATTCATCCCCGCATTTGTAAACAACAGGGTTGGATCATCAATCGGCACCAGAGACGAACTTTCCACGATAGTATGTCCCTTTTGCTGAAAGTATTCCAGGAATTGTTTTCGTATTTCACCGCTTGTCCACACAATATTGCCTCCTCTTTCCCATAAAAAATACCTACTAACTCATTTTCTTTTATCCAACAGGTACTGTCAATAAAGCAACCCGATTGTTAAAGCTTATTCTACCACCTTTAAATAGACCCGGGAAAGCAATAATTTTAGAATAGCGGCCCCCGGCACTGCTAAAACCAGCCCCCATAAACCTCCCAGCTTGCCTCCGGCTAATAAGGCAAATACTACTACCAGAGGATGTAAACCCAGACTATCACCAATTATACGGGGAGTAATCAGATTACTTTCCAATTGCTGAATGAGAATAATTGCACCCAGCATATAAAGCGCCAATCGCCATGATTCTCCTAAAGCAATGCCAACTGCCGGTATGGTACTCAAAAACGCTCCAAAATACGGGATTAAATTGGTAATTCCCGATAATATACCCAATAACAAAGGGAATTTTACCCCTAATACAGCTGCGGCAATAGTAACCATCACTCCTACGAGAACAGCTACCAACAAATAGCTTCTAATATAAGCCATTAAAATCTGATCAACTTCAATTGCGACAGCATTTAATTGTAACCGGACCCGGGGAGAAAACAGATTTAATATTCCATCTCTAATCTTTTCCCAGTCATTTAGAATATAGAAAGCTAAAATAGGTGAGAACACTAGGGCTAATACCTTGCTTAAAAATTGATATGAACTGCCTATCAACTTATCCAAACCCTTATAAATGATACCTTCCATACGACTTACATTACTGTTAACCACCTCTTGCAACCGGGTTGGCATATCAATGGCCTGTAATCGCCCGAGATATTTGGTGGCGTCATGGGCATAGCGGGGGAAGTCACTGGCAAACTCGCTGAACTCACGAATAACGCCGGGCAAAGCCAGTGAGAAAAGCAATACGGAAAGAAGAATACCTAAAAGATAAATAATTAAAATTGCCCATACCCTTTTTAAACCCTGGTTTTCCACCCATTTTACCGGGCGAAACAATAAATAGGCTAATATTGCTCCCAAAATGAAAGTTAACAATACTTCCCGTACCAGGTAAAAAAAATAAATGGTGGCAGTTACTACTACCGCCACCAGTATGAAACGTATTATACGATTAAGATTAAATTCCATACTTTACACCGGTCCTTCATCCAAAACTGATATCATGTTATTTCGTCCCGGTAATTTATTCATTGCCTGTCTTACCATGGATTTAACCTGACGATATTCCCGGCTTATACTCCGCTCATTCCTGGCCCAGTAAATAGTTAACGCCGCACCAATAGCTGCACCTATTAATAAATCGGATACATTTCTCATAAAAATCCACCTCCGTTTTATAACAATTGTGATGATTGTTCAACAGCGGACAGAGTTCCATCTTCCAAAACTTCATATAGATTTACTTTCCCCCGGCTAAAACTAAATTCCAGATAACAGTTCCAGCAATAATATTGATCGGTGCCAACCTTTCCAATCTGCAAACCGCGACAAACCGGACATCGTGTTGTCATTGAACCTTGCTCCCTTCCTGGTCCACTACACCAGTGTAGATACTTTTCCAGGCGATTTCCTGTACAGGAACGCAGTTTCTTCCGTTTAATAAATCCTGTAATACTCCCCCGGATACTTCTACTGCCTGCACTGTCAGATCGCTGGTAATTACAAAATCGCTCACTATACCAAGTTCCTGACCCTGTAAATTATATATACAATCGCCAATTTTCTTACTGTATATAGATAATTCTTCCCCGTAAAGATAGGATTTCATACCATCAGCGCTGTCAATAATCAATGCTTCCTCACCTAGTTTAATATCCGCAGGTAAAACTAATTTCTTTTCACCTTCCGGTAATTCAACTATGACATAAGCCAAGGTAAAATCATCGCCTATTACCCCGCGTTCAACCCGCCCCACAATTTGAGCAGTTGCAGTGCAAAATACAGGCAAATTTTTTAAGTTTCTGACTCGCATACTAACCATAACAATATTTAGTTTTCTCCAATTTGATAAAATGATACCAAACGGAAATGGGAAGACTAGCAGGTCTGGATAGTTACAGCCTTAGCAGAATAAGGTGTGCAAGCTGACAAGGCGAAGCAGGTTTAAATTATTCGGCCGCCGCCGATTACAGTTTCATTCTGATAGTAAACCACTGATTGACCGGGGGTAATGGCGCGTTGTGGTTGCTCAAACAGTACCTTCACTTTATCACTGACAGGAGTAATTATAGCTGATGCCGGAGCAGCTGCATAACGAATTTTCGCTTCAACGTTCATAGGGGCTTGCAGAGATTTAATACTGATAAAATTGTTTTGTCCCGCCATTAATTCACAGCTGAATAAATAATCTTCTTCATCTACGACCAGCAAGTTTTTAACCACATCTATTTCAATCACATATACCTTTTTACCGGCATTGACACCCAGGCCATGACGCTGACCAATTGTATAGTAGGCCAGACCCTTATGTTTCCCGATAATACTGCCCTGTTTATCTATAATATCTCCAGGAATAGAACTAATTCTAGCAGATAAAAAATCCCGATAATCACCAGGAATAAAGCATATCTCCTGACTTTCCTTTTCATCT
>JAQVWB010000205.1 GCA_028698695.1 Syntrophomonadaceae bacterium
AATTAGCCCCGTCAAATAATAGATTTTCCATTGTTGCTCATTCAAAAATGAAAGCTGACATCAATTTACCAGTGTTACTAGACATTCCTGCCGGACATGGCCGGGTTGGCGATCAGGCCAGAGCCTTTTTGTTATAGGCTTTTTTTAATAGGCGCAGCAACATTAATTGTGACCCGGCACTCAGATTTAGGATTAATATTGATGCTGAGTGCCGGGGAACATCAGGAGTCCTGTGGGCAACATTAATTGCGGAGCCAACAGGAGGAGCAGCAGTGCTTTGCACGCCTCACCCCTCACTACTTGAGGTTAGTTGTTGTTCGATTTCTTCGATTAAAGTATCACGCAGTTTGGATAGCTGTTCTACATCCATGGCCGGGACATAGCAACCTTCCAATTCATCGTGATACCTTTTTGCCCAGTTAATAAAACTTACTGCATCTTTGATGCCCGCACGGGTTCTTTCCCGGGCATTTTCAATCAGATTCATACAGGAATTTATAGTGTCAGTACACAAAAAACGGTCAAAATCGAGCTGTCGCCTGTATTTCCCTCCGGATAAGGAATCCCGGACAGGGATTATGTGCTCGGAAACATTTATTAATGCCCGCTGTATGGAAGGCAGGATTATTAAATTAATCTCATCAGGATTAAAAGGATTATGCAGGATTTCGCATTCCAGGTTATTTAATGTCAGCATGTTGGTTGCATGCTTAAATAATTGCTGTATACCGCTGCCCGGACTGCCGGTAACTGCGAATAAACTATAGTTATGACCAATCAGGCTGTCTACAGTAGTTACTACTCCCTGAGGGGTTATAGCTCCAAAAAAAAGATGCCGCTGTATTCCGGTTGGGGAGCATTGGTCAATGAAATCATCAGATAAGGCCAGAATATTACGATTTACGGCTATCATATCCTGAGCTTCCTCATAATAGCTTGCCCATTCTTCATAAGCCAGTTTTGCTTCTCGCAATCTTCGATATGCTCGGGTAAAATTCAAAGAAACCAGACTGGTAAGTTTGACGATGGAGTCCCGATGAGAAATAATCTGACCCCGATCCCAGAATTGACCCAGGTTAATAATCTCATCTACAGCCCCTGGATAACGGGGTTCCACTATATGTGGGGCAGTGCCATCCAATAAAGCTATCTTGTGGTTTCCTATTACTACTCCATCAATGGAATTGTTATCTGATGAACACCAATGGTATTCAATGTCGTAACCTTTACCAGAGAAGTATTCTCCAATTTGTCGCATCAGTGTGGATTTGCCAACTCCGGGCCCGCCTTTCAGAATAATTTTACGGGAGACAAAAGGTGAAGCCAGATAATCATAGAAGGAATAAAAACCATAACAAGTATTTCCCCCGGGAAAAAAGTGACGGATTTTAGCCATAAGACACCTCCAAAAAGCTGTTTTGTTATTTATATGAAAACTCCTTACTTTTTACGCCCCTAATTAGTATGGTACATTTATTCTGTGCAATTAAAATGGGAGGTATTAAAACAATATGTCCGCAATATGGAAACCAAAAGAATATGACCGGCATACAGTCAGTTATTTACATAAAGAATTAGGTGTTTCAGTTACACTGGCACAATTATTATATAATCGCGGTATAAGAGATGCAGAGCAGGGCAGGGATTTTCTTTTTGCCAGCCTGAATGATTTATCTGAACCATTAAATATGCATGGTATGCAATCAGCCTGTAAACGCATCGAATCAGCTATAGAAAAAAAGGAGAAAGTAGTTGTTTATGGTGATTATGATGTTGATGGGGTTTGCAGCACAGTAATATTGATGGAATGTCTGCAGTTATTAAATGCCAGGGTGGATTATTATATTCCCGATCGTTTTAATGAGGGTTATGGATTAAACTGTGAAGCTATAAAAGAATTGGCAACTGCCGGCTGTAATTTGTTAATCAGCGTTGATTGCGGTATAACATCTGTTGCGGAAGTGGCTTTGGCAAATTCTCTGGGCATGGGGGTTATAATTACTGATCATCATACTCCCGATATTGAATTGCCGGCTGCGGTTAGCATAATAAATCCCAGACTGGACAATAATGCTGCAACTTCCGGTCTGGCAGGAGCAGGTGTAACTTTCCAACTGGCACGCGCACTTGCCGGCGACAGAATTGAACCTGAGCGTATATGGCAATGGTTGGATCTGGTCTGTCTGGCCACTATTGCTGATATTGTTCCCTTAACAGGTAATAATCGAATTTTAGTTCGCTATGGTCTGGAAAAAATTCAAACTACTCTTCGTCCTGGATTAAAAGCACTTATGAGGAAAACTGCTCGGGGAAATGAACCGGTTACGCCCTGGCAGGTGGGTTTTGTTCTGGCACCGCGATTGAATGCCGCTGGAAGAATGGCCAGTGCTCGTATAAGTCTTGAATTGCTGACCTGTTCTGATGAAAAACAGGCTGATGAGCTGGCGGAACAATTATATTTACTGAACAATCAACGCAAAGATGTTGAAAACAGCATTCTTATTGAAGCGATAAACAGAATAGAAAGTGATCAAGCTTTGCAAACAGCTCCAATCCTGGTGGTAGACGGTGATAATTGGCATCATGGTGTTCTGGGCATTGTTGCTTCAAGGTTATGCGAACGCTATCTGCGACCGGTGATCATCATATCCTGGGAAGAAGATACCGGAAGAGGTTCTGCACGCAGTGTAGCGGATTTTAATATAATTGAGGCTTTATCTAATTGCAGGGAATATCTGCTGCAATCCGGCGGGCATAAAATGGCGGCTGGACTCAGCCTTAACCGGAAAGATATTGAATTATTCAGAAAGGAAATCAACCGGTTGGCCGCCTCCCAGGGACAATATCTCTCATTTGAACGGGAAATGGAGTTTGAGGTAGAGTTAAACGGTGAGCTTATTAATACCGATTTAATTAAAGAACTGGATTTATTAAAACCTTTCGGTGAAGCTAATCCACAGCCGGTATTTTGCTGGAGTAAATGTACAATTGACAAGCTTTGTACTGTAGGAGATACCAGGCAGCATGTTCGTGCCACAGTTAACCCGGGTAATTTTAATATGATTGCTTTTAACCGGCCTGAGTTTATGCACTTGCCAACTCAGGAGATGTATCAGGATATTTTATTCCATTTGGAAGAAAACCATTTTCGTAATCAAACCAGTATACAGCTTAAAATTTTGGATATGAGAACTTCCATTGATAATGATATTTTTAATGAAGAGTCCTATTGGCCGGCATTTAATAAATATACCCGGGCTATTCAGGAAGGTCAGGGTGTGGTAATTGTTTTCCCTACTTATCGAATTCTTTGTTATGGGCGGGAGTTTATCAGTCGGTATTTTCGTCCCCATGTAATGCAATCTATACATGGCCGATTATCAGCCAACCAGCGTCAAATAGCTATACAGGCTTTCCAGTCAAATAATCAGATATTTTTGATTACGCGGGCCTTTGCCAACTACTATAATAAAAGATACCCTTGGCCAGGTCACATTTCCTATGGCATTCGAGCATTCCCGTTTGAAAACAGCTGTACTGCCAGGCAAAGCATACCAGGTATGGCTTGGGCTACCTGGGGGCAGGAACGCCCTGCATTAAAATGGTTACCACTGGAAACAAAAGACAGCATTTATAA
>JAQVWB010000023.1 GCA_028698695.1 Syntrophomonadaceae bacterium
TGTTTTTAGCTATTAATAATTTATTTAAGCTTAATATTCCCCGCTACACCTCTTTATTAAATGTGATAGTCATTGCTACTTTTGTTGCTTATATAGTTTTCCGATTTCCCCAAATCGTGCCAGTTTTGATTACAGAAATTGGGGTCACTTCATTCAATATTATTATGGAATACAATATCATATTTATATTCCTGATTTCTATACCCTCATTAAAAAGACAGCTAAACACGCACAGTATAATAATTAATTACTATTTGTTTACTGCTATTTGCCTGGCTATTATTGCAGAATTAACCTTTACGCTTTACATAGATGCTTATTCCTATTACTTTAGTCTGGGACATTTATTTAAACTTGCCAGCTATTATTATTTATACCAGGCCATAGTAGTTGGATCGCTACATCATCCCTATAATCAACTCAAACTAAAAAATAAACAAATTGCCAACATGCTCGATGATGTCCCGGTAGGAATAATTGCTGCCAATGAGATGTTACATATTACTTTTATAAACCGGGAAGCAGTGCATATGTTGGGTTTTGAATCACATGAACTGATTGGTAAATCACTGATAAATATTATAAATGACATGTTAACTGAACCGATAAATCGGAAAACTCTACAGTGGTTAAATTCTGATCATCTCATAAATTTCAGCCCAATTATAGAGATAAAAAATAATTGCAATCAGTATCTTAATATTAAATTTGAACGCAGACAAATGGATGGTAGTTTATATATATATCAGCTAACACCAGCCCAGAAAGAACTGGATTTTCAGAATCTGCAGTTACAGACCCTAACCATTTTAGATTCAGTTCGTGATATGGTCATTGTTACGGATCGAAATGGTCGTATTGTTTTATGTAATAAAGCCTTTGAAAATTTAACTGCGTTATATAGAAAAGATATTCAAGGTTTGATGGTAGAAGATTTATTATTCATGTTAAGAATAAATCGCCGACCAATTCTAAATGAAGGTCAACTGGTTGAATTTAGTTTCAAACCGGTCAACGGTATGGATTCAATAGATTTTTTACTGGGCATAGATACGATATTCAACCTCAATGGGGATACAATTGGATATGTATATTCGGCTACTGATATTACGCGCGTAAAACAGGAACACCTGAAATTAAGACAACAGGAGAAATTAGCCGTAGTGGGTCAAATGGCTGCCGGTATAGTACACGAAATAAAAAATCCCCTTACTACTATTAAAGGTTTTAGTCAGATACTTAAACAGGGTATCCATAACATGAATGATGTCCATGAGTTTGCACGTATTATTGAATCAACCACCGATGAACTGGATAGAATAGTAGTAGATTTCCTTTCTTTTGCCCGTCCCCGTACTCCCGTTTACAGCAAGATAAATATAAATGACCTGATAGATTCAATAGCCCCGCTTATTGAAGGTACTATTTTTATGCAGGGTGTACAAATTACCTATAGTAAAACCGCGGAAGCGTATTTTATTATCTCTGATGTTGGTCAAATTAAGCAGGTGTTGTTTAACCTGATAAAAAATGCGGTGGAAGCAGTAGGTAATCACCCTAAGCCAAATATTGAGATATCAACCGGTTACAATGCCGAGTCAAGTTTAGCCTTTATCAAAGTGAGTGATAATGGAAAAGGTATTGATGAGTCAACTTTGAGCAAGCTGGGTACTCCGTTTTTTACTACCAAGGATAAAGGTACCGGATTAGGCCTAAGTATAAGTTATCAAATAGTCAATGAACATAACGGTAAAATCGAAGTAACCAGCAACCCTGATAAGGGAACCAGTTTTTGCATATATCTCCCCGCCGTTTAAACTCACACCAATGACTTCCACCTAAATCATAAAATAAAAAACAGCCATAGCAGTTGTTTTTTATTTTATGGAATATTAATCTCGCGATTGATGCACTCTATTAAAGGTAACCCGAAATATTTATATAAGGAAGGAGTGTTCGTCTTGAATTTAAATCTGATGGAACTGCAAAATCTCCGTCATATGATTGGCGCACACGAAACTGCTGAAAAAAAATTAAATTTCTTTTCTGAACAATGCAGTGATCCGCAAATCAAGCAAATGTTTCAGCAATCTGCCCAATCTGCCAGTCAGACCAGGCAAAAACTTATATCATTTTTAGGCTAAAGGAGATGAAACAAATGAGCAGACATTTACAGGATAAAGAAATGGTTAATGACATTCTTTCCATGGTTAATGGAAGTCTGTCCAACTATGCAAGTGCAATTTCCCAGACCGCTAATCAGCAATTGCGGCAAACACTGCAACAGATTCGTAATTCTGATGAACAGTTTCAATACCAGCTTTTCCAGATGGCTTCCCAGAAAGGATTTTACATGCCAGCCTCAGCTGCCAGTCAGCAGGAAATTCAGCAGGTCAAATCACAATTAGGCTCATAATTTAATTGAGGCTGTCCTTTAAAGGATAGCCTCTTCGCCTATACATATAATTTCCGTTTAACCAGTTAAACAGACAAATATTATCTGCCCTTGATCTTTTGAGTTTTTCTCCATTGAGGAGTTCTGGACCGTGATATTCTTTCTGAAACTGGTTTCATACCTGCTATAGCCTGGTAGACTTCCTCCATATTCTGGATAGGTATTTCCACATAGGAAGAACGGCTGTGAATTTCTACTTCGCCAATGGAATTGGCATCCAATGAAGTATTATGGGTAATATAATCTACCAGTTTGCGAATATTCATACCCTGGGCTTTGCCTACCGGCAATTCCACATGTACATTATTTTCGTTGTCAATCACATTGATTGTTTCCCTTTCCGGTGCAACTGTGGTTATATCAATCCCACTTTCCAGCAGTTCCAAAGCTGCTGCCAGCAAATAAAGCGGGTCATTTTCAGCCGACAACCGATTAGCCAGTTCCAGAGATCTCCTGGCAGGGTTTTCTGCTTTTTTCATCAGGCGCTTTGCCAGCATTTCCTGCTGAGATTTAATAACCGCTTCCTGGGCCGGAAGATCATAATATTTGATTTTCTTGCCGATACGCGCTTCTATTAACCTTAACTGTCTGGTTTGAGACGGTTCTACCAGAGTAAGCGCAATACCGGTTCTACCCGCTCTAGCCGTTCTGCCAATTCTATGCACATAGACATCCGGATCTTCAGGAATATCAAAATTAATAACATGTGATACCAGATCAATATCCAGACCCCGGGCAGCTAAATCAGTAGCAGTCAATACTTTAAGCTCTCCATTGCGGAACTTTTGCATAACCATGTCTCTTTCTCTCTGTGACATGTCACCATGTAAAGCATCTGCTGTATACCCGCGATTCCGAAGTCTTCCCGCCAGTTCATCCGTCCATTTTTTAGTGCGACAAAACACTAAACAGACCGGGGGTTTCTCCACATCCAAAATATTGCATAAGGCTTGAACTTTGCGTCCTGATTGAACTCGATAACAACGCTGTTCAACTATAGGAACAGTTATTTGTCCATCATCAATCAGTACTACTTTGGGGTCATTCATAAATCTGCGCCCCAGATCCTGTATTTCCTCGGGTAAAGTAGCCGAAAAAAGAAAGGTTTGCCGCTCAAGCGGGCATTGGGTTAAAATCTGTTCAATATCGGGTAAAAATCCCATATCCAACATTTCATCTGCTTCATCCAGGACTAAAAAGCGTATCAGGCTGAGATTAATATTATTACGCCGGATATGATCCAGAAGCCTTCCCGGAGTAGCTACCAGTATTTCAGGTTTTCTTGCCAATCCCCGTTTCTGCACTTCTACGGATTGCCCGCCATAGACTGCCTGAACATTAATACGTAGCTTCTTACCCAAAAAAGCAATCTCATTACGTACCTGTACGGCTAATTCCCGGGTTGGGCAGACTACCAATGCTCTGGTGCCTTCTCCGCATTGCAGCTGGTTAAGAATGGGTATACCATACGAAGCCGTTTTACCAGTTCCGGTTCTGGCCTGTCCCATTATGTCATTCCCCTTCATAGTCAGGGGAATAGTTTTTACTTGTATCGGTGTAGGGTTAATAAAACCCTTTTCCCCAATCATATCCAGTAACTCTTTCCTGAGTCCCATCGTTGAAAATTCCAATTCTGGCAAAATAAATCCTCCTTAAATATTACACACGCAGATAATTATACTACATAATTGTTATGATAACCAGCATGCCGCCGGAATAATCGATAGCTGACTAACTTTCAACCATCGTGATACAATATAAATATAAGTTATATAGCTTTTTAAAGGGGGGATTTAGCATGTTTACTAAAGACACGCTGATAAAAGACATTCTCCAACAGGCTCCGGGTTCTCAAAGTCTGTTAATGGATTTCGGGGTACGCTGTCTGGGCTGAAGCGCTTCCTGGATGACGCTTGAGCAGGCTGCTCGAGGCAAGCAGATTGATTTGGACAAAGTAATTGAGGAGTTGGAAAAACGGCGTAAACCCAAAATTTAAAAGCTTAGCCACTATATACGAGAAAAATCCGCTATCCTGATCAATTAGGAAAGCGGATTTATTAAATTGTTTTATCTCCGAGTTTTTATAACGGACTTTACATTTGTTCAGCTACATTTTCAAATTCGGTTAATAATTCTCCGAAATAGTTCAGGGCTTTATTTACCGGATCAGGTGTACACAAGTCAACACCGGCTCTTTTCAATATTTCCAGCGGATAATCAGAGCTGCCGGAACGCAAAAACTGCAGATAGCGATCCACCGCCGGTTGTCCCTCAGCCAGTATTTGCGTCTTTAAAGCTGTAGCAGCCGAGAACCCGGTAGCATATTTATAAACATAAAATGCTGAGTAAAAATGTGGAATACGAGCCCATTCCATATTAATCTCTTCATCAATTACTACTTCCGGTCCGTAATACCGAACATTTAAGTCCCGATAAATCCGGCTCAGGTTTTCCACAGTTAATGCTTCTCCTGCCTCTGCCTTCTCATGAATTATCTTCTCATACTCCGCAAACATGGTTTGCCGATATAAGGTTCCCCTGAATTGTTCCAGATAATGATTCAACAGATACATTTTCTCGCGCGGGTCATTGGAGTTTCTCAGTAAATAATCGATAAGCAGCGATTCATTCACGGTCGAAGCCACTTCAGCCACCATAATGCTGTATTGGCTGTATATAAAAGGCTGAGTTTGGTTGGAGTTATAACTATGCAAAGCATGTCCCATTTCATGGGCCAGCGTAAATACATCATCCAGTTTGTTATCATAATTTAACAGCACATAAGGATGAGTGTCATAGGTTCCCCAAGAGTAAGCACCCCCGGTTTTTCCCCGATTCTCCAATACATCAATCCAACTGTTGCTGCGTCCCTGCAGCAAGGTATCAATATAGTTCCCGCCCAAAGGCTGCAAACCCTGTAACAGCATTTCCCAGGCCTGGTCGTAGGAAATATTGGCCTTATATTCTTTTACAAGGGGAACATAGATATCATACATATGCAATTCATCCACTTGCAGCAGCTTTTTTCTTATCTGCATATATCGATGAAACTTATCCAGATGGCTATGCACCGTCTCAATTAGCTCATTATACACTTCCACCGATACATTATCGCCATCCAGGCTAGCTTGCAGAGCGCTGTCATAATTTCGTGCCCGGGCATAAAATACGTCCCGTTTTACGCTGGAAGCCAGGGTAACTGCCAGCGTATTTTTCAGGTTGGAATAGGAAGAGTACAGGCCCTTGAAAGCATCCTGCCTCACAGTACGATTATCACTTTCCATAAACCTGCCAAACCGGGCCTTGGTCAACTCAATCTCTTTGCCGTCCTCATCTTTAATAAAAGGAAACTTTATATCAGCATTATTAAGCATGGTAAATATATTACCGGTAGCAGTTGATAAATCAGCAGTAAGTGCCAATAATCTTTCTTCCGCTTCCGAGAGGACATG
The DNA here is from genome assembly GCA_028698695.1 of Syntrophomonadaceae bacterium. GTDB lineage: Bacteria > Bacillota > Syntrophomonadia > Syntrophomonadales > Syntrophomonadaceae > JAAYBS01. The sequence continues at coordinate 5,908 of JAQVWB010000023.1, forward strand.
CTCCTGCCGCCGCCATAATTCAGTAAAAAACTGTTGATAAACTCCCAATTCGGGCTGTTGTTGTTTGAAGTCATCAAATTGTTCTGCGGTTAATGCCGTTAGCTCTGGAGTAATAAAGGCCGTCAGGCTGTTAACTATTACCCCCAGGCTTTCAGCCCGGTCAAACATAGCCTGATAAATAGAATTACTATTATCCTCATCTCGGCGCATACGGGCATAAACATATAATTTATCGCCGGTGCGCTCCATCTTTTTAATTAACTGCAGAACCTCCAACAAAGTGGCAGCTGAATTGGCAACTTTGCTCTGGAACTTCTCAATCTGGTCTGCAAGCTCACGGATTTGCATAAAATCTTGTTCCCACTGCTCATCGGCGGCATAAATGTCCTCCAATTTCCACTTGTAGGCCGGATCTATGCTATTGCGATCGGGGGTATCATTATTCATTAAACATCCTCCTTGGAAAAATAAATTATATCATCTATGTAATATAAAACAGTATAGCCAATTTCTTCTCTAATTACAGCCTGAAGGATTTATTCTACGGATATTTTCCACCTGAGAAACAGTTTCATGAAACTGTCATAATCTATAAAGGCATTGGATTTTTACATTCTAATGCTATCTTAGTATAATATGGTCAATATTACATACTATTATTATGTTAAAAGGTCATTTGAAAGGAGATTAGCTGTGGGGAAAAAGATTAATTATCAGGCTGATGCCGGTGAGTATCTGGAACAGTTGCCCCGGGGGGCTTTTTTGACAGTAAAATCGGGTGAGCAATTAAACACGATGACTATTGGCTGGGGGACTATTGGCTACATGTGGCAGCGTCCAATATTAATAGTTGCCGTCCGTTACTCCCGTTTTACACACGAACTTATTAATAAGGCTACGGAATTCAGTGTCAGCGCCCCAGTTGATAATCGCTACAATAAAATTCTTGGCAAAGTCGGCACTGAATCAGGCCGGGATATAGATAAATTTAAGGAATATAATATACCCTTGCAGCCGGGCAAAACCATCGATTGTCCGGTAATTGCTGATTGCGGAATAACTTATGAATGTAAAATTGTTTACCGGCAGCCCATGGATGCGCAAGCCTTAAATCCGGATATTCGTGATAAATTCTACAGCAATCCAGATTATCATGTTATTTATTGGGGAGAAATTACTGCTGCCTATAAAAATGATCAGGTCTGATATTTAATCAGTTGCTTACACCTGATAATCCCGCTCCATCCTCGGGAGTCGGGTTAGCAGGTACAGCTGTTGTTTCCTCTGCATTGTCAGCAGGTTCAGTATTGATATCTGTATCTATATCTGTGTCTGTATTCAACCCGGTATCAGGTTCGGGAGGCAGATAGCCTTCCGGACCATCCAATTCACCGTCTTCTATATCTGTCTCTTCCGGCGTTTCTGAAGGTATTTCTTCTTCCAGCAATTCATTGGTCACCGGTTCACTGTAATAATTAGTCTGGCGGGGCGGGTCCTGAGCAACCGGATAAGTTTTACCGGCAAAAAGATCGTCAATAATATGACGGGCAATATCCGCATCCGCTTGCCAGTAACTGGCGCCACTACCCGGTTCAGTATAAGGATAACCAGGTAAAGTCTGCGTAGTTATTTTAGTCGCATCGAAATCACGGGCTACTTTTGCCATAAATGCCATATCAGACATGGGAATATTGGTTTCCACATGTTTACTTAACTCCGGTAATAATTGATGTAATTTAAGCACCGTGCTGCCTTGAAATACTTCCCTGGCCAGGGCATTAATAAACTTCTGCTGGCGAACTGTCCTTCCTATATCAGCAGTTGGACCTCCCCGATAACGAACATAGCGCAACGCATCCGCCCCATTTAAATGCTGGGTACCTTTGGTAAGATTAATACTAAGTTTAGGGTTAGGGTCATAATGATACATATTTGATTCCACATTAATATCTACCCCTCCCAGAATATCAATGATTTTTTCAAATCCGCTAAAATTAGAAACTACATAATAATCGATACGGGTTCCCAGTAAATCGCCGGCTGTCTTGCAGGCAGCTTCCGGGCCATTTACCGCATTAACACTGTTAATTTTATCAAATCTGCCGGAAGGAACTTTTACTCTCGTATCACGGGGAATCCAGACCATTACCACCTGTTGAGTTTTTTTGTCAACACTTGCTACTATCATAGTATCGCTACGGGAATTTTCATTGGCGCTGCGTGCATCTACACCCATAACCAGGACATTAACCGGTTTACCACGCGTTAACCTGCCTTCAACGGAAGGATTAAATATACTTCCCAGTTTATCACCCATAAATCTCCCTATCAAAAAAGTAGCTATGAAAATGAGAATAACTACGGCTATTCCCTTTTTATTATTTAATCTCCCCATAGTTGCTGCTCCATTCCTGTTAAATTGACCGCACTAATTTTAGCAGGCTCAAGTAAAACTGTCCATAAAAATAACCCGCCACTCAAAATCATATTTACATATCAAATCTATGCTCGATTACTTCCATTAATTTATAAACCCCCTGACCGGTTCGGGCTGATATCTTTACCGGTATATCCCGGTCCGTTTCCAAATCGTTTACATCATGCGGGTTATCCATTTTATTGAAAACCAAAATCATATCATCGCGGTTAGCACCCAAATCCACCAAAACTTCTACCCCTACTGCCAATTTATCCAGATAACGGGTCACTGCCATCAACTACAGGCAATATCAGATCAGCATCAGTTGCTTCCTGCAGCGTGGAACGAAATGCTGCAACCAGATGGTGCGGCAATTGTTGAATAAAACCAACTGTATCAGTTATCAGCACCTCCATCGCGGAAGGCAATTTAATCTTTCGGGTAGTTGTATCCAGGGTTTGAAACATTCTGCTATCAGCTTCTACCTGGTTTGCTCCGCTAAAATGAGCCATATTACATAATTGGTTAAATAAAGTTGATTTACCGGCATTAGTGTATCCAACAATGGATACTGTCTTTATGCCGGAACGCTGGCGTCTTTTATGTTGTAACTGTCGGGTTTTATCTGCCTTTTCCAGCTGAATGCCGATATCCTTAATTCGATTTCTTATATAACGCCGGTCCATCTCCAGCTTTTGTTCCCCGGCCCCGCGCGTCCCAATGCCTGCCCCCAACCGGCTTAATGCTCTGCCTTTACCGGTTAATCTGGGTAGTTGATACTTTAATCTCGCCAGTTCCACTTGTAATTTACCTTCACTACTAAGCGCCCGCTGAGCAAAAATATCCAAAATTAACATGGTACGGTCAATAACCTTTACTGGCAGAACCTCTTCCAGATTTCGCAACTGTACCGGACTAAGCTCATTATCAAAAATCACCAGATCCGGCTCCAATTCCTGTACCAAATGATCAAGTTCCTCCAATTTGCCTTTACCAATATAAGTAGTTCCCTGAGGTCTGCTCCGGATTTGAATTAAGGTAGCTATCACCTCAGCCCCGGCTGCCTCTGCTAAACCAATCAGCTCCTCCAGTGCATATTCGGCTTCTATTTTATTACCGGTTTGAACAGCCACAATTACGGCTCTTTCTTTATTCATAAAATGCCTGTCCTTTCTTTAAGCATTATCCGTTGATTACATCATTCTGATTCAGATTCAAAATCATGCAAACGTTCAGCCAGGTCAGCCCAGTCCTGATATAAAACCTGCAACCTGATTTCAATCTCCTGCAACCCAGCACTTAAAATTGGTACTATATTCATATCAGCAAATACAGCTTCATCACTTAACTGTTCATGCAGTTCATCTTGTCGTTGCTCAAAATCATGAATATCTTTTTCCAACTGCTCCAGTTCCTTTTCCATTCTACGCTTAATCCGCTGCTCTTCTTTCTTTTGCAGGCGGAATTGTTGGGCATTTCCTGGAGAGTCTGCATTTTTATTTTGAGCTTCAACCGGCTTCTGCCAAACCAAACTAGACTGATTGTCACTATAGTTTCCTAAATAAGTCTTTAATCCTTCTTCACCTATTACTGCAATATTCATAGCAATCCGGTCAATAAAATAACGGTCATGGGAAACAAATAGAATTGTACCCGGATAATTACTTAACATCGACTCTACAGCCTCACGGCTATCAATATCCAGATGGTTGGTGGGTTCATCGAGAATGAGAAAATTAGGCCGGGATAAATAGAGTTTCAGCAAAGCCAGACGGCTTTTCTCTCCTCCGCTCAAATGGTCAACTTTTTTATAGACATCATCACCGGAAAATAGCATCCTGCCCAATATATTACGGGCTTCACCGACCGTAATATCAGTTGAATAAACTATTTCATCCAATACACTGTTGTCTGGATTCAGCGATTCGTGATGTTGTGAAAAATATCCAATTGTAACCCGACTGCCTATTCTTACAGAACCGGAATCCGCTGATAAATTACCCATAATAATATTCAGCAAAGTTGATTTCCCGCTCCCGTTGGGGCCCAACAATGCCAGACGCTCACCTTTACGCAGTAATAAATTTACCTGTCTGAACAATTGGTCGTTATCAAATGATTTGCTTATATTATCAATTACTAAAACTTCATCACCGGAAGTCTCCATCAATTCGAAAGTCCATGAACCCATAGTTGTTTCATTACTTACATTTTCCAGACGTTCCAGGCGGTCAAGCTGCGACTGTCTTCCCCGGGCTTGTTTAGCCTTTATTCCTGCCTGAAAACGGCGAATATATTCCTCCTGACGGGCAATCTCCTGTTGCTGCTTCTCATAACTTCTTCGTTTGGATACATCCTCAACCGCCCGCAGTTCAAGCATTTTAGAATAATTACCCGCATATGATTTTACCTGTCCCTCCCTCAAGTCCAGAATACGCGTTGTAACGCGATCCAAAAACCGCCGGTCATGAGAAACCACCAATAAGGTCCCCCTAAAAGCACACAAAAAATTCTCCAGCCATTCCACCGACACTATATCCAGATGATTAGTCGGCTCATCCAACAGCAATACTTCAGGCTCAGCCGCCAGTAGCCGGGCTAAATTTAACCGGGTTAACTCCCCGCCACTGAAGCTGCTAATCTTTCTGGACATCATATCCATAAAAAAACCTAATCCAATTAATATTTTACGGGCTCTTGCTTCACAGGCATAACCATCCGCCCGTTCATAAGTCTCAACTACATCGGCATAACGCTGCAATAAACCGTCAACATCTTTTCCACCGGTGGCAATTTGTTGCTGTAATTGCTGCATTTGTTCCCGCATTAGAATAATAGGAGCAAAACTCTGCATTACTGCGTCCCATATGCTGATATCTTTATTTAAATCAGGCAATTGTTCCAAATAACCCGGTTTAATACCGGTCGATACAGTAACTTCTCCCTGATCAGGCACTAATTGTCCTGCTATACACTTAAGCAGCGTACTTTTTCCGGAACCATTGGTACCAACTAATCCTGCTTTGTCTCCCTGGTTAAGCGTAAACTGAACCTCACTGAATAAAGTATGTTCACCGTAAGTTTTATTTAAATTGTTAACCTGTAACACAATCATTTTTTCACCGTATCCCCAAAAATAATACTTTCATAAGCCTTATTCATTATAATTGACATCCCTTCCAGCGTAAACAAAGGTTGCTATGGACACCATCTTTATTAATATTCGCTGGATATAATTTTACGGTGTAACTTTGCATCAAAAAATCAATACTAATACCAAACTATAATTTGGAGTTGATTTAAATTGACTATACAGGCATGGCGAAATTTTCAATCTGGACAATGGATGCAGGAAATAAATATACGGGACTTTATTCAAAAAAATTATTCCCCTTATGATGGTGATGAAACATTTCTCAGTGACTGCAGTGAAAAAACTGAACGGTTGTGGCAGGTTTGCCAGGAATTGCTGAGCAAAGAGCGTGAATCCGGAGGAGTATTGTCAGTAGACCCTGATACACCGCTTAATATAACCAGTCATGCACCTGGTTATATCGACCGTGATCTGGAAGTAATCGTCGGTCTGCAAACTGCTGCTCCCCTGGAAAGGGGAATTCAGGTATATGGTGGTTTACGTCATGCCATTCGGGCCTGTGAAGCTTATGGTTATGAATTGAATCCCACTATCAGCGATTTTTTCAAACAACATCGACGCACGCATAATGAAGGCGTTTTTGCTGCCTATACTCCGGAAATGAAGCTAGCCAGAAAAGCTGGCATTATAACCGGTCTGCCTGATTCCTATGGCAGAGGCAGAATTATCGGCGATTACCGGCGCGTAAGTCTTTACGGTGTAGATATGCTAATTGAAGCCAAAGAACATGACCGGGAGCAATTAAATCACACTATGTCTGATGATAATATTCGTCTGCGTGAAGAGTTGTTTGACCAACTGGAAGCACTCAACGAATTAAAAACTATGGCTCGCGGTTATGGATATGATATTTCCCGTCCGGCAAAAAATGCCCGTGAGGCTGTACAATGGCTGTACTTTGCCTATTTGGCTTCCATAAAAGAGCAAAATGGCGCCGCTATGAGCCTGGGCCGAATAGCTGCTTTTCTCGATATATATATAGAACGCGATTTAAAGGAAGGGACTATAAACGAAACCGAAGCCCAGGAATTAATAGACCAATTGGTAATTAAATTGCGTCTGGTCAGGCACTTACGCACTCCCGAATATAGTGATCTGTTTGCCGGGGACCCCAACTGGGTTACCGAAGCCATTGGCGGTGCAGGAGTTGACGGACGCCACCTGGTAACCAAAAACAGCTATCGTATCCTGCATACGCTTACCAATTTAGGTGCTTCCCCCGAGCCTAACATGACTATATTATGGTCACCACATCTCCCCCTGTCTTTTCAACAATATTGTGCCCGTCTTTCCATAAAAACCAGTGCCCTGCAGTATGAAAACGATGACCTTATGCGTCCCTGGTTTGGAGACGATTATGCTATAGCCTGTTGTGTTTCCGCCATGCGTCTGGGAAGTGAAAGTCAATACTTTGGAGCACGCTGCAATCTGGCCAAATTGCTTCTTTATGCTATAAACGGTGGCCAGGATGAAATTACCGGTCAGCAGGTTGGGCCAAACACTCCGGTTTATGAAGGGGAATATCTTGAATACGATCAGGTGGTGGAGCTGTTGCAAAAACACCTGGAATGGTTAACTGAACTATATGTTAATACCATGAACCTCATTCACTATATGCATGACCGCTATTCATATGAAAAGATGGAACTGGCCCTTCATGATACACATCTCAAGCATTATATTGCTTTCGGTATCGCCGGTCTTTCGGTAATAGCAGATTCTTTGAGTGCTATCAAATACGCCCGGGTTAAGCCGATAAAAGACCACCGGGGTATAATTATTGATTTTGAACTGGAAGGGGATTATCCTAAGTTTGGGAACGATGATGACCGGGTTGATGAAATAGCTGTGGAACTGATAAAAAACTTTATAATGCTTCTGGAGAAACACCCCGCCTACAAAGGGGCCGTTCATACCCTTTCCATCTTGACCATTACCTCAAATGTAATGTATGGCCATCATACCGGGGCTACTCCGGATGGACGCAAAGCCGGTCAGCCACTGGCTCCTGGTGCCAACCCTCTGCATGGGCGGGAGGAAAAAGGGGCTATTGCTGCAGCCAACTCAGTGGCTAAACTTCCCTACAGCCATGCCCGTGACGGTATATCCTATACTTTTTCCATAGCACCATCCGCTCTGGGGAAAAATGAAACCGAACAAACTGATAACCTGGTATCTTTCCTGAAAGGTTACTTTTCACAGGAGGCTCACCATATCAATGTGAATGTAATTAATATCGAAACCTTGCGTGCAGCCATGGAAAACCCGCAGGCTTATCCGGATTTGACTATTCGCGTATCAGGCTATGCAGTTCATTTTATTAAATTAAGCCGTGAGCAACAGGAAGAAATCATAGCCCGTACCTTCTATCAAAGGTTGTAGCTTATGAAAGGCAAAGTTCATTCCATCGATACCTTCAGTACTCTTGATGGTCCCGGTATACGAACGGTAATATTTATGCAGGGCTGTGCCCTGCGCTGCAAATACTGTCATAATCCTGACACCTGGGACTGTGAAAGTAATATTGCCCGTGAATACACCGTTGATGAAATTATGCAGATATTGCGGCGCAGTCAACCCTACTTTATATCTTCGCGGGGAGGAGTAACTTTTTCCGGGGGTGAACCGCTGCTGCAGGCAGAATTTGTCCGCGAGGTATTTATTGTCTGTCGTGAGGAAAATATTACTACTGCCATTGATTCTTCACTTTATATCAGTTCAGAAAAACTTCGTCGGGTCTTACCCTACACCGACCTGATTCTAGCTGATATCAAACATATGGAAAATACCCTCAGCCGTTATATCACCGGAGCTGGGAACAGTGCCAACCTGCGTAATCTGGAGTTAATAAATCGTGAAGGCATACCGGTATGGATACGCTATGTAATCGTACCAGGTATAACTGACCAGCCTGAACATTTGCAAGCCATGGCCACTCTGGCCGGTAACCTTTCCAGTGTAAAAAGAATTGATCTCCTGCCCTATCATGGCCTCGGTGCACATAAATGGAAGCTATTGGGTCTGGATTATGAACTGGCAGACATTGACCCTCCATCACCAGAACAAATGAAAGGTTTACGGCAACTG
>JAQVWB010000206.1 GCA_028698695.1 Syntrophomonadaceae bacterium
CTATAATGGTAAGAGAATTAGCTGAAAAATTGGCTAAAGGTACCGGCGAAATAGTTAAGAAACTTATGGACTTAGGAACGATGGCTTCGATTAATCAGGTTATTGATTATGAAACAGCCGAGATAGTAGCCAGTCTTTATGAAGTAAAAGTAGAAAGAGAAATTACCCGGGAAGAAAAGATTCTCGAAGAAATTATTGATGCTGACACCAGTTTATCGACCAGACCGCCAGTTGTAACTGTTATGGGGCATGTAGATCATGGCAAAACTTCACTTTTGGACAGGATTCGCAAAGCAGATGTTGTTTCTGGTGAGGCAGGAGGTATTACTCAGCATATTGGTGCTTATCAAGTGAAAATAAAAGACAATCGTATTACTTTTATTGACACACCTGGTCATGAAGCATTTACTTCCATGCGTGCCCGAGGTGCTAATCTAACTGACATAGTTATTTTGGTTGTAGCAGCAGATGATGGAGTAATGCCACAGACGGTTGAAGCCGTAAACCATATAAAAGCAGCTAAAGTTCCCTTTATAGTTGCTATTAATAAGATGGATAAACCTGAAGCAAACCCTGAACGTATAATGCAGCAACTGACAGAATACAATATCGTTCCTGAAGAATGGGGCGGAGAAACATTATTCGTACCTGTATCAGCAAAATCAGGCGAAGGCATTGAAAGTCTGCTGGAAGTAATTCTGCTGGTTGCAGAAGTAAATGAAATAAAAGCCAATGCTGAGCGGGCTGCTGAAGGTGTGGTAATTGAAGGAGAACTTGATAAAGGAAAGGGTGCAGTTGCTACAGTCCTGGTACAAAAAGGCACCTTGAATGTTGGCGATTTCTTAATCTGTGGATTTAATTTATGTAAAGTTAGAGCTATGACCGATGACCGCGGACGCAAAGTGGATAAAGCTTATCCTTCCATGCCGGTAGAAGTAACAGGCTGGGACGAGGTGCCTGAAGCCGGAATGAAGATTCAGGCGGTCGATGAGAAGGTCGCTAAAGAGATTATCGGTCTTCGTTTGACCGATAAAAAAATGGAAGAACAAAAACAAAGCAGCAGAGTATCACTGGATGATTTCTTTAAACAGATTCAGGATGCTGAAATTAAGGAATTAACTTTGATAATCAAGGGAGATGTTCAAGGTTCAGTCGAAGCACTAGCCCAATCATTACTGCGTTTGGGCACCAATGAAGTTAAAATAAATGTAATACATTCTGCGGTAGGAGCTATTACTGAAACTGATGTCATGCTGGCTTCTGCCTCTAATGCCATTATTATTGGCTTTAATGTTCGTCCGGACAGCAAAGCCAGGAAATATGCTGAAGACGAGCAAATAGACGTAAGATTATATCGGGTTATTTATGAAGCCATTGAAGATGTAAAGCGTGCCATGGTGGGACTGTTAGATCCTGAATACAAAGAAAAATATGTGGGTCGCGCTGAAGTCAGATTAACTTTTAAAGTACCTAATGCGGGTACTATTGCGGGCTCGTACGTAATAGACGGCAAAATACAAAGAAATGCCAATGCTAGAGTTTTAAGAGACGGAGTTATTGTGTACGAAGGAAAATTGTCGTCATTAAAACGCTTTAAGGATGATGCTAAAGAAGTTCTGGAAAACTATGAATGCGGTATCGGCATTAAAGACTTCAATGATATCAAGGAAGGCGACATAATCGAAGCCTATATCTTCGAGGAAATACCCAGAGAACTATAAAAAATGTTTAAAAAAATGCTTAAATTGAGCAAGCTATTAATAAATGCAACCATCGACTGGGGGGATAATTATGAGCAAGCGCAGACAGGAAAGAATGTCAGTGGAGATAAAAAAAGTTCTTTCCCAAATAATCCAGGATAACATAAAAGATCCGCGGTTAGATTTTTCTACAATCTCAGTAACTCGAGTTGATGTAACCAACGACTTGAGTCATGCTAAAGTAAATATTAGTGTGCTCGGTGATGATGCCAAGCAAGATGAAACAATGAAAGTTTTACAAAAAGCTAAAGGATACTTAAGAAGTGAATTAGCCAAGGAAATTCAACTCAGGTACGCACCGGAGCTTGAATTTCGCCTCGATAAATCTATTGAACATGGAATAAAAATAGCTTCATTACTGGAGGAATTACGGGAAAGTGAAAGTAATAAAGGAGATTTCTAACAGCAGCGAAGTTATAGCCAGCCAGCTTTTAGCCCGGGATAATTTTTTATTGTTCGGTCACATTATTCCCGATGGCGATTGTATTGGCTCTATAGCAGCACTGCAGTTAGGTCTGGAAGCCAGGGGAAAAAAAGTAGAGGTTATACTGCAAGATCCGGTCCCGGACATCTATAAATTTTTACCGGTCACCGCAAGATTCAGGCATGAATGGTCAAGCGACATTAATGCGCAAAATATAATCTTTTTGGATTGCTCGGATATTAATCGCATCGGCGAGCAGGTGTCAGCCAATTTAAACAGTTCTGTTACTACTTTTAATATTGATCATCACGCTACTAATGATTACTTTGCCGATTACAACTGGGTTGAACCGGGAGCGGCCGCTACTGCAGAATTAGTTTTTGCTTTATTAAATGCCCTGCAGGTTAAAATTAATCCGGAGATGGCAACTGCACTATTTAGCGGTCTGGTAATGGATACGGGCAAATTCATGTATAGCAGCACTACGGATAAGACTATGACTACTGCTGCTCATTTGCTCCAGGCGGGGGTAGATATTAATCAAGTGAGGATAAACCTGTTTGAGACCAAAACCCGGGAGGAAATTTTACTCTTACGCCTGGCACTAAACAATATCAGTATATCTGATGATGGACGTATTGCCTGGATATCACTTCCTTATAAAGAAGTAAAAGCTATTGGAGCTTTAGATGTACATCCCGAAAGTATTATAAATTATACCCGCGAAATTAAAGGGGTAGAAGTGGGGATGCTTTTTCGCGAAATAAATCCAGGTCAGATTAAAGTGGGCTTTCGCGCCAAGGGTGCCGTTGATGTAGCCCAAATTGCCGGTAAAATTGGCGGCGGCGGGCACCGGCAGGCGGCAGGTGCCACTTATGAAGGTACTTTGGCGCAAGCTAAAGATATAGTAACCAAACTAGTCAAGGATGTGATTAACTAAATTGCAGGGGTTTATTAACATCCACAAGCCAGCAGGATTAACTTCATTTGATGTAATCAGACAGTTGAAAAATCGATTACCGAAGAAGATAAAAATTGGCCATCTTGGGACGCTTGATCCAATGGCAACCGGAGTTTTACCAATTGCAGTAGGTAATGCCACCCGAATTATTGAATATATTAAAGAAAACAATAAAGAATATATTGCTGCTTTCACCTTGGGAGCAACATCAGATACGCAAGATGCATGGGGAAACATAAGTTATTTAAATCAGCAAATTAATGTAGATGAACCAACCATTAGATTGGTTCTGAAGCAGTTTTCCGGAAATATTGAGCAAATCCCGCCTATGTATTCGGCAGTTCACCATCACGGAAAGCGACTTTATGAACTGGCCAGTCAAGGTTTGGAAGTGGAACGAACTCCAAGGCAGGTAAGAATTGAAGAATTAGAAATACTTGCTATTGA
>JAQVWB010000207.1 GCA_028698695.1 Syntrophomonadaceae bacterium
ACTTGGATTATTTCCATATTGAAGGCGATGGGCGGCAACAATTAAGGCCACCGCTCCGGATATATGAGGAGCAGCCATGGATGTTCCTGATAACTCCACATATTTTCCATCCATATAAGTAGAGTAGGTATTTACTCCGGGTGCAACAATGTCTATACGATTATTGGAGTTGCTGAAATCGGCTATACCGGTTTTAAGATTTATAGCTCCAACTCCAATTGTTTCACTATAATAAGCTGGGAATGATATTTCCGAGGTATCCGGATTACCATCACCGGAATTTCCGGCTGCACATACCACACTAATACCCTGATTAACTGCATTTATAATCTCTTCATGCATGGTTTTATTAGGAAGAGGGCCTCCCAAACTCATATTAATGATATTTACCACCTCACCATTTTTCCCTTTCCAATTTCTGGCCCAGGCTATTCCCGCATTTATACTGGCATTGGAGCCATATCCAAACCGATTTAGAACTTTTACTGCCAACAACCTTGCATCCGGTGCCATTCCCAATATTTTACCGTTGGCAGCTATAGTTCCAGCTACATGTGTACCATGTCCATTCAGGTCACGATAATCCGATTCTCCTGATACCAGACTTTTCCCCCCGATAACATTCTTCTGCAGGTCGGGATGGCTGTAATCAATACCGGTGTCTATTACTGCGATTACAATATCTTTCCCTCTGGTCTGCGTCCACATACGCGGAGCCTTCATAAGTTCTACTCCTGGTGGTACCCAGGGCATTTCACTCAGGGTCTGATCAAAAATACCTGAAATTTTTCCGGGTATTATGCGCATAGAATCACTCTCCTCGCTATATATTAAGCAAAAAGAGCTAACATGTTGCCACTATCCGCTCATATTAACCGAATTATATGTTTTACCGACCAACTAATCGGATAAAATGTTTACTCAAATCTGAGTTTTAATGTTATCATTAATAGCGGTAAGATATTGAGGTGATCAAGATGGATGTTTCAGAAACTACCGCAATAGTAATAGTAGTTCTGTGTCTGGGGCTTGGTCTGGTCATGGCCCTGGTGGGATTATTTTTATTTACCAACACAGACTGGTGGGATAAACTTTAATTTTGTTTCTGTTTTTATTTCCGAGTTATAGTCCCCTCAGGTTCTCATTGCGTAATAAATTACTATCTCGCGTGGTTAGCACATGGTCAATTATATTTATCATTTTCGCCTGGTCTTCGGGCAAAGTTCCTGATAAGGGTAAATAATTGGACGCGTGAGCACCAACAAACTTTAAACCCTTAACCTCCAAATTCTCCAACATAATTTTCATTTCTTCCAGGGTTTCAAAAGCATTTAATACTGTAAAATTCCCCTCCCGAACCTGACGATAAAGCACGGTACCAGGAACTGGAGTTACGGTAAGTGCCGCCAGATAATGCGGCTTCATTTCATTGCAAATTTTAGCCGTAGCCAGAGCATGCCGGTGCGAAGGTTCACCAGGTCCGGCCAAACCCAACAGCACCATAGCTGATAAGTTAATACCTGCCTGTATCAATCTTTGTCCGGCCAATAACATTTCATCAGCAGTAACGCCTTTTTTAACCGCCTGCAATAATTCATTATCCCCGGTCTCCACGCCCAGATAAGCCTTCCCAAGTCCTGCTGCCCGCAAAGCTGTCAACTCAGTCATTTCCTTATCCAGAATACTGCGAGGACCGGCATAAGTACCCACATGTCTCAGGGAAGGAAATGCCTGTCGCAATTCATGCAGTATTTCCAGCAGAATTTCGGTATCGATCGCCAGAGCATCACCATCACATAAAAAAACCTTTTCTACATCTGCATAATGATTTTTGGCCATACTTATATCAGTTTTGATATCCTGCAGGGAACGAACCCGATATTTTTTATCCTTATACATACCGCAAAAGGTACACTGATTATGAGAGCACCCTACAGTACATTGCAATAAATAGCTGTTAGCTTCGCTAAATGGTCTGAATATATTACCTTCGTAACGCATTATTATAATCTCCTTATTTATTCGCTATTTTATATCGCATTATATTATACCTGTTTCCAAGGTCAAAAGGTTAGTCAGTTTTTTGTTTACTTGAAAATCTCCAATTACGGTAATATTAACCATACCAGACAGGTCTCCTTTAAACCTATACTTACTTCAGGCTTTAACAGGTTAATTAACCATATATTATAGCCATTTATAATTAAATAACAATTTTTAAATAAATTTAATATTCAGACTATTGCCAACAATGAATTTATTGTGTATTATTAAATTAACCTTCACCCCCCAAATAGACATATATACTATCACATTCCCTCTCCAAATGAGCCCTCAAGGGCTCATTTTATTTTTCGACTTATATTGCAACATTTTGCGTTATTCTTAGAAATTCCAATATTAGCATTTATTCACCACGCTTTATGCTTTACAATAGAATAGATAATTCTATTTGTGTCAAAGTATGAACTATATTTGTAAAGTATACGCTAGTAAAGGGAGGGCCTTCGGGAATGGAAAATGAAAAACCGGAATCTAAAGTAATAGTTGTCACCTCAGGAAAAGGGGGCGTGGGCAAAACCACTACGGTAGCTAATGTAAGTACTTCGTTGGCCCGTATGGGACACCGGGTAGTAGTAATGGATCTGGATATAGGTTTAAAAAAACTTGATTTGATACTTGGTTTGGAAAACCGGGTAATCTACGATATTGTTCAGGTAATTGAAGGTGAGTGTACGCTAAAGCAAGCCCTGGTTAAGGACAAGCGCTTTCCGGACTTATATATGCTGCCCGCAGCTCAAACGCGTAATAAAGATGAAATTACCCCGGAACAGGTCAAAGTTCTGTGTGATGAATTGCGACCGGATTTTGATTTTATTCTTATCGATTGCCCGGCGGGAATTGAACAGGGATTTCGTAACGCCATAGCTGCTGCTGATTATGCTATTGTGGTAACCAATCCTGAAGTATCAGCGGTTCGAGATGCTGATCGAATTATTGGTATGCTTGAATCAGCTGGGTTTACTGATATAAAACTGGTGGTCAACCGTCTCAGACCGGATATGGTTAAACAAGGCGATATGCTTAGTATAGATGATTTAATGGAGCATTTGTGTATTGATTTGTTAGGTATCGTCCCCGAAGATAAAAATGTAGTCATTTCAACTAATCGCGGTGAACCTATAATTCTTAATAACCGGGCTGTTGCCGGTATAGCCTTTAACAATATATCCCGTCGTTTGTTAGGTGAAGATGTTGAGTTCCCAAATTATGAAGATTCTTCTTTCTGGGATCGTTTTAAACTATTGGGACGCAATCTATTTTCGAGCAAATAAGGAGGCTGTTATGTTAGACTTTTTGAAAAAAATTTACTCGCGGGAAGATAATAGTCGCGCTAAAGCCAATAGTCGTTTACGCTTGGTATTGACTCATGATCGTATCGATATGTACCAACAGATTATGAAGACACTTAAAGAAGAAATTATTGAGTTGATTGCCCGACATATGGAAATTGAAGGTTCCCCTGACGTACGATTGATTACCGAAGGAAGACATGCG
>JAQVWB010000024.1 GCA_028698695.1 Syntrophomonadaceae bacterium
GATTTTGTCAATTCCTTCAAAGGCTCCGCCGCAAATAAATAAAATATTGCTGGTATCTATCTGAATAAACTCCTGATGTGGATGTTTGCGTCCTCCCTGTGGAGGCACGCTTGCCACTGTACCCTCCAATATTTTTAACAGTGCCTGCTGTACACCTTCCCCGGAAACATCCCGCGTAATACTGGGATTATCAGTTTTACGGGCAATCTTGTCAATCTCATCAATATAGACAATACCTTTTTCTGCTTTTTCAATATCATAATCAGCTGCCTGAATTAACTTCAACAGTATATTCTCGACATCTTCGCCTACATAACCGGCCTCAGTCAGTGAAGTGGCATCTGCGATAGCAAAGGGTACATTGAGAATCTTTGCCAGGGTCTGAGCCAGCAAAGTTTTTCCACTGCCGGTAGGTCCCAGCATCATGATATTGCTCTTCTGAAGTTCTACATCATCCAGCTTCATACCCAGATTAATGCGTTTGTAATGATTATAAACAGCAACTGCTAACGATTTTTTGGCCCGTTCCTGTCCGATTACATATTCGTCCAGGATTTCTCTTATTTCCTGAGGTTTGGGAATATCCCCCAGTTCAAAACCAAAATCATCGGCCAGTTCCTCTTCGATAATCTCATTACAAAGTTCGATACATTCATCACAGATATATACTCCCGGACCAGCAACCAGTTTTTTTACCTGGTCCTGGTTCTTACCACAGAAGGAGCATTTTAGTTGTCCTTTTTCATCCCCATATTTCTGCATACATTCACCTCTCTACTTAAAAAGCTACTTTTTTGCAGTCGGTTTTTTTGGCTGAGTCAGTATATCATCAATAATGCCATATTCTTTAGCTTCCCTGGCAGACATGAAATAATCCCTTTCAGTATCTGCTTTGATCTTATCCAGTTTTTGTCCGGTTCTTTCAGCCAGAATCTGGTTAAGCGAGTCTTTCATTCTAATGATACGACGAGCGTGTATCTCAATATCTGTCGCCTGACCCTGAGTACCTCCCAGAGGCTGATGGATCATAATTTCAGCATTGGGCAAGGCAAATCTTTTACCCGGGGTACCTGCAGCCAGTAAAAATGCTCCCATACTGGCGGCCAAACCTACACATATTGTAGAAACATCCGGTCTAACAATCTGAATAGTATCATATATGGCCATGCCGGCACTGATTGAGCCGCCAGGACTGTTAATATAAATAGATATATCTTTGTCCGGGTCCTCAGCTTCCAGGAAAAGTAACTGAGCAATAACCAGATTGGCTACCATATCATCAATTGCACTGCCCAAGAATATTATCCGGTCCTTCAATAACCGTGAATAAATATCGTAAGCTCTTTCCCCGCGATTAGTCTGTTCGACAACCATTGGTACCAGGTATGACATATTATTCACCCCTCATTATCAATTTATAAATTATTTAAAAGATTATTCTTCTTTCGCCGGTTCTTCATCCTTATCATACTCGGTTATAACCGCATTATCGATAAGATATTGAGTTGCCTTGTTCATCTTGATGCTGAATTCAATATCGTCCATAATCCCGGCCAGGTTTTGTTTGGCCTGCTCAGGGTCAACTCCCATACCGATTGCAGCATCTTCAACCTCTTTATTTATTTCTTCATCGGTAACTTCAAAACCTTTTTCTTCAACCAGCTTTTCCAGCAGGAAGGTTGTTTTTACAATGTTTTCAGCTTCCGGTCGCATATCAGAAATCAAATCATCCTGTGAACTCCCAGTATACTGATAATATTGTTCCAAATTCAACCCCTGGGACATTAATCTTTGTCCGAACTGTTCCATCATACGATCTATCTGATTTCTGACTACTGCATCCGGTGCCGGGACATTACATATTTCAGCTGCCTTTTCCAGAACTTCCTGTTTGATTAATTCCTTTTTGCGATTATCCAACATTTGGTTTAAACCCTTACTCAGGTCTTCACGCAATTCTTCCAGGGTATCAAACTGACTTACTTCCTGAACAAATTCATCATCCAATTCTCTTAAACGATGGGTTTCGATTTTATTAACCGTCACTTTAAATACAGCTTCTTTACCGGCCAACTCTTCAGCATGGTAGTTTTCCGGGAAAGTCACGGTTACATCTTTGCTGCTGCCCACAGTCGTTCCCACCAGCTGTTCCTCGAACCCGGGAATAAAGGTATTTGAACCGAGTTCCAGAGAATAATCTTCACCGCTTCCGCCTTCAAAGGCTACATCGTCAATAAACCCTTCGAAATCAATGCTTAAAACATCTGCCATTTCAGCTGGTTCATCGGTTTTTTCTTCCAACTGGGAATAACGATGACGCATATCTTCCAGCCGTCTGTCTATGTCTTCTTCGGTAATTTCCAGATAAGGTATTTTAATTTCTATACCTTCGATTTGTCCTAATTCCACCTCAGGTTTAACTGCAACTTTGGCTTTAAAAGTAAAGTTTTTACCTGCTTCCATTTCTTCTTCCAATTCGATATCAGGTTGAGCAACAGGCTTGATACCAAGCTCATCAATAGCCGTTTCATAAGCAGTAGGAACAATATATTCCAAAGCATCCTGAAAGAGAACTTCCTTACCAAAATATGATTCCAGCAGCTGACGTGGTACACGACCCCTTCTGAATCCTGGTATAGTTACTTCTTTAACAACTTTACGGTAAGCAAACTCCAATCCTTGCTCCATTTGTTCAGCATCTACTTCTATAGATATGTAGGCTTCACTGTTTTCTATTTTTTCTAATCTGGCCGGCATTTATGCTCCTCCTAACAATATTCTTTTGAGCCAAAAACTCCTCATGGGCAATTATTACTCACTTTGCAGTTTAACCCTTATAAGAATTTACCCTACTTTATATTAAAATACAACACCCCGGCAAATGCCGAGGTTATTAAACTTATGGAGCGGAAGACGAGATTCGAACTCGCGACCCTCGCCTTGGCAAGGCGATGCTCTACCACTGAGCCACTTCCGCTTACCTTGCATCCTTTACTAGAATAAATAATAGATGATTATTCGTCAAGTGTTTCCATCGGTATAAATTTATTATGGTTCTGCCAGCAGTAATTCTAAAGTTGCTGTATCTAAATTACCAGTCGCCTTTAAGCTATTATCAGTTTGAAATTTAATAACTGCCGCTTTAAAATCAGCTTCACTAAATCCACTATCCGGCAGATATTGCATTTTTACAAGATTGGCACAAATAATATCCATTTCCTTTTCGGATATTATACTGATCGCTATCGGCTTACGATAATCAGCTGCATCCTGCTGATTGACAGGATTTTTCAGCTGTAGCAAAGGATCGGGCTGCGTGGTTGTTTTAGCAGGTTTTGGGGTAGAGTCCTGCGGAGTCGGAGGTTTAACCCCATACTTCCAATGCCTTAGTTCCACAATATCATCATCCTGCTTGGTCGAACCGGTCTCAGGTTGGCCCAGTGTTTCAATAAATTCTTCATCCCTCATGATCTTTTTTTGCTGGGTTCCTGTAGTTGCAGACATGGGTTGAGCAACATTTTTTTTAGCCGTCTTTGGACTATTCTGCCCGCATGCACTTATCGAGAGCAAGCCTATAATCAAAACTGTAATAATAACTTTCCTGTTCATTATTCTCTATCTGCCCCTTAATTAAACCTTATGAACTATTCCCTTTACCAATTAGCAGGGAAATTAATCTGCCTTTCGATTTTGTTCCAGGTAATCCATTAACAGAGCCCCCAGCTTAAGTAAAAATATGCCTTGATTCCAGGCAGTCTCTTCGTCTTTTAAATCATCCTGACGCAACAAGGCCAGGGATAACTCAGGATGACGGTTGAAGAACTTAGCTAAATCAGCTATCATTCGTTGCTGTAAATCCTTTATCAGATTATAACTGGCTTCAACGGGTCGAAAGGCCACCACTATATCGGCAGATTTAAATGTCCGGCGAATATCTTTGATAAATTTATCCATATCTTTGCCAGGCGGTAATGTTATGGCAATTCTTTCTGCACCCACACGAACATATCCCCACTGATACATCTGATTGGAATTAAAGCTCATCCAGATAAAAGTTGTGCCCGCAGAATTAGAGGATAAAACTCTGAATTTACGGTTTTGTCCCAATAATTGAATAGCCTGTTTGGAATTGATTACCTGAGCTATCTGCCACTCCATTTGCAGCGGTTGATTCATTAAGTTAACTGCAATTTGTTCCATTTCATCCAAAGACATTATATAAGCTTTAACCAATCTCTCGCCCCTTTGTTTAAGGTACTTATAATCGGTTATATCATAAGGATGCAGCTTTTCCATTAAAATATCGGCATTCTTTTGAAATAAATCAATTAAATCCGGCATTACCGTAAACATTGGCTCATTAATCCACAGCTTGTTATCCAGGGGCAGAACCCGGGTAATACTAATCATACCGGGGACAATATTATCGTGTACTCTATCGCCAAACCTGCCAATGGCTTCGCGTCGTTCCCCGGTAAATATATCCTCGAAAATAAGCTGATTATAACCAGTAGGGATAACGCGGTAAGCTCCTACATAACTCATCATTATAATAAACGCTGCCCTGCGCAGATAAGGCGGAAAACGTTTAGCCTGATTTTCCCAAAAGTGATTGGCAATAGTTGTTTGCTGACTATCCAGATCATCCTTATTGATATGATCTTTAAAAAACTGCTCATAAACTCTTTTGGTAGCATCATCCCAGAATCGTCCTGCACTGTTTACCAATTCAAAATACTCCATACGCACCTGAGCTTCATCACGGTTCCAGGTATGCTTCATTGCATAAGTAAACAACTGTAAATGCTGCTGTACTTCTTCAAATGCATCTATTTTCTCTTGTTCGCTTAACTCTTCCCAGGTAGGATAACCAGCCAGTTCCAGCTTGAAATCCAGTGGGAACCTTTTAAAATGTTTTTCCATCAGCTGTACATGTTTGCTGACTACTCCCACCGGAACCCCAAACTTTTTAGCTGTCCAGGCAAAATTTACTTTTTCTCCGGAACAGGCCAGATAAATATGCTCCAGGGCAGCTATCCAGTATTTCGCTTTGGCCACTTTGGGCCGATATATAATAGAAAACTCATGCCAGATATACAACATCCAGGCCATGCGTTTATACTCACGACTGGCTATATACAGGTCAAAAATGGTGACTGCTACCTGACAATACTCTTCATTATTCCAGTTATAAGCAGTAACATACTGGCTGAGTTCCTGACGGGAACGATGTCTGGATACCATAACTGCAATTGCTACCGGATTAAGCAATTCCTTATTTAACCGATTCTGATCCAGGTTAAGTTTGGTACGGATTACTGCAGTGGGGAAAAAATATTCACCACGACTGCGGGCACGAAACTCCATTAATTCCAAATCACTAAGCATGCTTTCCAGCAAAACCCGTCCCCTGATATCCTCCACTGCCTGTAATGGAGTCATACCATCCAATTCCTGATGATTTGAAGTAAGCCATTCTTCCAAATGCTTGTCATACATTATTTCCAGCATGGTTTCTTCTGCAATCTCTTCAGAAGAAAAATCATAACCCTCAATCCATCGGTAAGTAGCTTTTACAGGTGTGTTTTCTAAAATTCCTTTTAGCTTTTGAGTTGCCTCTCCTAATTGATTATGGTCTTCTGCCACAACAATGATGTCATCAGCTGAAAAATATAAGCGGCGTAATAAACCGGTGCCTTCTCCCCAGGTAAACTTAAGCCACTTGTCGTTTTGTTCCAATAAAGTAAAGCTTTCGCCGCTTAACAATTTTTGGCTCAATACGGGTTTATCCAAAGGTGAAACTACCAGGGTACGCGCTTTTATTCGCGTCTTCTTAAGGCCCTGGTTAAGATCCATTACCAATCCGGTTAATACTTCGGCATGACTTTTTAGAAATAAACCCGGATTGCTGATACCTTCAGCTATGCACACCGAATTAATCTCTTCAGTTAAATAATTCTTATGTTCGGAGAATATCAAGGTGGGTTTTCCCATAATCATGGGTGAGTTATCAACCCTTACCACGCGTGCTAACAGCAGGGAACCTGGTTCAACCAGTCTGGTAAGCGAACCGAAGTTTCTTTCCACAATAACTTCCAGGTGTGAAAACAAGCCTTTTAGGGATACCACATTATTTTTAATCCATTGCACCTGATAAATAGATAGATATGACTCTTTTATGGCATTATAAATATCGCGGTATTTTTGATCCAGCTCATCTTCTTTTTCCGCAATGTAAAAATCTATAATTGGTGAAACATCACTGTGAAAACGATAGTTTATAACATACCAGTGCCAAAACATCTGGGAAAAATGATCATCAATTTCATTGAACTGCGAATAAGAAGTGAATCTGGCTGCGCCTTCAACTTCCCAGTTATAGAAATATCGGCGGGCATAACCTATCAACTCAGCCATGCAGTTTTCCAGATAGCCCAAGTAATTGCTCTTTTTAGCTCTGGGAAAATGAATTACCAACCCGCCTTTTGCAAAACCGCAACACTGGTCATAAGGTCGACCACTACCGCAGTTACAAAGGCTCTGGTCTCTTTGAATTCTGCCCATTGTATCCCCCCGTGATACAAAATCCCCCAAATTATTCTTCTATAAAAATTTTTATTTATTTGATTCTACTATCATCATAACAAATAATGTCGTCAAGCGATAAATAAAATTAGTACAAAGGGAACTAAGTTCACGTCCTCTTATGAGCAAATATTATGCAACTCCCCTCCCTGTCAGCTTTACCGGCATGCAAATGCCATATTTTTTATTCAGCTGAAAATATTTGGTTAATTATGGGCGAAGTCATATACCCGCTATCGGGTGCATAATTCTTTAATTCCGTAAGCATATTTCCGGCCAGTTCATTTTTATCACTGAACTGGTAACAACAAGCCAAATAAAACAAGCAATCATCATGATAATTACTATCGGGGAAAAGATTTAGACACTGGCGGAAATATTTTGCTGCCTCCAAATAATTTTGCTGTAAATAATAACATCTAGCCAGATAATAAACTGCCTCCCTGTTAATATAACTGCCACTATTCATGTCTACTACATTACTTAAATTGATAATCGCCTCAGTTAGATTTGAGGTTAAATAAGCATTAAAACCCTGATCGTAATAATGTTTTTCCTGTTCAATTTGACTCTGTTTCTCTTCAGAATTATCATTTGCTTCTTTCATTATATAAGGAGAAGCAACCGCAACCATTTCCTGATTAAACTTTGTATTCGTTGAATATATTGCAGGAGTATTAATATTATGCATCCGGCTATATTTCTGTGCTGACAAGAATCCTGCCTGCACTAAAAACCCTGCCCCGATTACCAATATCGTCACCAGAACTGGCAACACAAACTCCTGACGCCGGATGTTGAATATTTGACTCCTCCATTCAAGCACAGGTTTATGCAATTCTTCTTCCTGTATAAACTTATTTTCTGTCAAATTTAAGTATTTAGACAGCGCCGGATTGGCTGTATCCCAGGTCAAGCCCTTTTCCCATATTCGTTTTGCCTGTTCAGCATCCCCCATAGCCAGATGACATAAACCCAGCACTTGATAAATGGAAACAAATTCATCATGCTCTTCCAACAGTTTATGCAATAATAAACTGGCCAATTTATAATCTTTTTGTTCCACCAGTTTAAGGGCTTCCTTGTATCGATTAATCCAGTATTGAAAAGATGGATCAGACAAACCTGCCTTCATTTGCATGGTCAAATCATCCTTACCCCCATAACGCTCAGCCTCCTGTATACATTTCTGAGCCCGTTCAAATTCACCCAGTCGAAAATAACAAACCGCATTAAGGTTCCATACCTCGGGATTATCAGAATCCATTTTATATAGTTCCAACAAGACCTCCAGCGCCCCCGAAATATCCCTGTATTGTACTTTATTTACCGCATCATCCAACAAGCCCTCCATATCGTTTTTCATTTTCATGAGAATCCCCCCGATCAAAAACTCTTATTAATTCAGGAATTCGCCAGTGCCGAACATAATCCTTCCATTATTTGTTAATTTTGTTTTAAATATCTGAAATTTAATTTATAAGATGGTGGTGATAATTTCCAGCGCTCCGGCAGGCAACTTTTCATATGTTAATAAGAAAGAGAGGGGGATTTATGTGTTATATAGCAGCCGATTCCTGCGCCTGGGAAAAAAGCGTATGCGTGGTCCTGATGTGCTGCAGTTACAAATGCGGTTGCATGAACAAAGCTACCATCCCGGTCCACTCGATGGAATATTCGGAACGCAAACTGCCGCTGCGGTAACTAAATTTCAACAGGATAAATCTTTAATTGCTAATGGTATAGTGGGGCCTGATACCTGGTCATTGCTGAACATACTGCCTCAAACTTCCGAAGGTTCTGACGGACATAGCCTGGCTAATATTTCTATTACTATTGATGTAGATCAACGCCGACTTTATTATAAATCACCAGCCCTTTCCGTATCTTATCCAGTCGCAGTTGGGAAACCTCAAACCCCAACTCCCACTGGCAATTGGGTAATTGTACAAAAAACCGTGAACCCCGGTGGACCCTTTGGGGCAAGATGGATGCGTTTAAGCGTTCCCTGGGGGGGATATGGCATCCATGGAACCAACAATCCAAAATCAATTGGCAAAGCAGTCAGTCATGGATGTATACGGCTGTATAATAAAGATGTAATTAAGCTGTATGATATGACTCCTCTTTGGACTCCGGTTACGATTATTGGGAAAAGCTATACCGCTCGCATTCTGCGGATGGGAGACTTCGGTTCGGATGTACGCTATGTACAAACCGCTCTGAAAGAACTGGGGTATTACCGTAGCAAAATAGATGGGTTCTATGGTCCAATAACTGAGCAGGCAGTGATTAACTTTCAGCAGGAACATGGATTATTAGTTGATGGTATTATTGGCCCGCTAACCTGGCAAGCAATTCAAAGAGAACTGGATATTGCCCGCGGTAATGTTGATCCCTGATTAAAAACCACCATATTTTTACTGACTTTTCCAGGTTTCTATCACAAAAAGTTCATCTTCATCCAAATCCATAATTCGTTCCATATTTACATCTGGTTTAAGCATAATACTAAGGTGACGCTCTCCCTGACTCCAGTGCGACTCCATACTATCCTCGTCCACATGACAGGAAAACCGGGGAGGGTTAGCCAGACGGGCGCGACTAAGGCCTTGAATGGTATCAGCCAAACAGAGTGGTCCTAATACATGAACAAATAAATCAGGAGTATTTAAATGTCCAAATGTATTACTGGCCAATATTGCCATACGAACTCCTATCTGCAATTTCGGGCACAACTCCTGATGATGACTCAGGGCCTGACGCATAAATACTGCCTGTAATTGTTCTCCATCCCTGGCCGGAATATAGGAAGTACGGGGTGAAAAAATAATATCGTTTTCAAAATACGGCTTTATATCAATTACCGGAGTTCCATCAATAGCATCAAAACGCTCCACATATAAGCGGTTATTATCTTTTTCCAGTAAACGGGTAAGAGTAAGAGCTACCGGATTGGGGCGGTTGGGGCTTCGCAGTGCAAACACGCCAAACTCAGGCTTGTCCGGATTCCGGTTTAGTGGAGAACCTACCAGCATATCTCGATTGGCTTTATGAAACCAGGATAATATCCATATATGAGAATTTTCCTCCAGCTTTAACAATGCCTCGGTATAAGGTGCATATATCTCAATAACAGCTGCCTTTCCTCCCCGTGGCATTTCCTTGCTTTCAGTTATTGTAGATTTAACCTGCCCAATAGGCTTTAATATAATCTCATCCACCTGAAAATCGCCCTCCATTTTAATGAACTATTCACCAGCTGCAAGACTGGCTTTCTATCTTTGATTACATTGACACCAATTCACTCCGGATGGTATCATATAGAAGTTCGGGGCGTGGCGCAGCTTGGCAGCGCGTCTGATTTGGGATCAGAAGGCCGCAGGTTCAAATCCTGTCGCCCCGACCATTGTTTATATATGCCTGCCTTTATTTAAGTTCTTCAACTTCCGGATTTTTCCTCTATAACCGGTAACTATTATCCGTTAATAAATTCAATTCTTACTTCATAAATATAGTTTGATTATGTGCTCAATAATAATTCTATCTGATTGCACATTATAATTCGCTATAATTAATTCATAACTGATTTGAAAGGTGAAAGTTACATGTTCAAAAAATCAAGTATAATTCTGCTTGCTTTTTTATTTATAATTACTCTGTTTCCCATGCCCGTTCTGGGAGCAGCTTCCCCCTCGATTGTAATCAACAACCAATTACTGCATACTGCAGTTCCGCCAATAATTGTTGAAAACCGCACTCTGGCACCAATCAGGGGAGTTTTTGAGGAACTGGGAGCTACTGTGAAATGGCAGGAGCAAACTCAATCTGTACATATCAACAGGGATAACTTGCTTATTACTATGCGTATTAATCAACGCCATGCCTATATTAATGGCAATCCCTATATTATGGACACGGCCCCCATTATTTATAAAGATTACACTATGGTACCATTGCGGTTTATTTCCGAAGCGTTAGCGGCGGAAGTAACCTGGGACAGTCGACCCCGCACCGTATATATCAATACTGAACCGGATAATCGCTGGCAATCACTATGTAGTGCCAGAGGAGTAGCCATGGGCGAAGAGGACTCCCGGGTTCTGAGTATTCTAGGCTCCCCTGTGCGTATTGCTCCCTCTGCCTATGGCTTTGACTGGTGGGTATACAACAGTAATTACCGGGATTTTTTACTGGTAGGAATACAGAATCATAAAGTAGCAGGTATGTACAGTAATGCCCCGGTATGGAAATCCGATTCGGGACTAAACTCAGGGGCAACCCGCAACAAAGTCAGAGCTGCACTGGG
This sequence comes from Syntrophomonadaceae bacterium, assembly GCA_028698695.1. Taxonomy (GTDB): domain Bacteria; phylum Bacillota; class Syntrophomonadia; order Syntrophomonadales; family Syntrophomonadaceae; genus JAAYBS01. The sequence continues at coordinate 10,895 of JAQVWB010000024.1, forward strand.
CAAGCCAATCAAAGAAATTAAGAAGGGTAATACTTTGTACATGGTATCCAACCCTGAGGAACGCGATGTCTTCCTCGTCAATCAAGTCTATTTTACTGCCATGTATGATAGCCAGAACAATTATAAAGTAAACTCCTTTTTGCTGATAAATAGTCGAATAGAAGAATCCATTGACGGTTATCGGGTTAGTGGCAGTATAGCTTTACGGGATAGCGTGGAAAAACAGACTCTGGATTTGGTAAATGTCGAAAGGGTCAAAAGAGGGCTGTCTATTCTAACCTGGGATGCTGATATAGCCAGCGTTGCCCGTAAACATAGTCAGGATATGCAGTATCGCGATTATTTTGCCCATGATAATCCTGATGGCAAGACACCATTTGATCGAATTGAAAGCGCCGGTATCGACTATAAAATGGCAGGTGAAAATATTGCTCTGAATTACAACGCCATATCTGCCCATGAATCGCTAATGAATTCACCCGGGCATAGGAGGAATATACTGGAGAAGGATTTTAAGCGTCTGGGGGTAGGGATTAGTTTAGATGATCCTGATTATATTTATCTGACCCAGAACTTTTACACCCCGCGCTGATTATATTGCTTAATAAAACTTTCTTCTTATGCCAGCCACATAAAATAAGCGCCTACAACTATCAATATTACCCCTGACACCTTATCAAGTACCATACTCCAGCGGGCAAATAATTCCATGCGCGTAACCAGACCGGTAAAGGTGCCTACTGCCACCAGAGGAACTCCCCGCCCCAGGGCATATATAAAGAGTAAAACTGCACCATAAAGCCACTTGCCACTGGCCAGAGCCAAAGATAAAATGGCCAGCAAAATTGGAGTTCCACACTGTGAACCGACTAATCCCATCGCCAGGCCCAGAACATAACTGCCGCCCAGACCTCCGGAACTACCCGCCCGGTCTGCCCAGGCCGGACGAATATTAATATTCAGACTGACAGCACCCAACAACTGCAACCCCATTAACACACATACTGCCGCGACGAAATAATATATCAGGCTTTGCTGCAAACCAAATATCCCGCCAATTAAACCAATAACAAACCCCAGTATCACAAAAGTAGTAGCTGTACCCAGCGTAAAAGCTATCGATAAAGCAAAAGCCCTTTTACGCCCTGATTCACTACCTCCCACATGAGCAATAATAATGGGAATCAAACTAAGATTACAGGGGCCAATACTAGTTACAATCCCCGCCAGAAATACCAACCCTAATCCCAATAATGAATATGACTGAATTAATTCAGGTCCCATCTGATTTATCCAATCCATAACATAACTCTCCAGTCATTAATTTATACAAAACTAAGGCATGGACCCCAAGGATATCTTTTTAAGGTTATCTGTTTGTCATCACCAGAAGTCTCTTCAAATAAATACCCGGCATAAACTGCTATGCCATCGACTTCATAGCGAGTAAAACCGCTTAGATCCTCCAAATCCGGCACACCCATTCTCACGGAAGGGGCAGGTCCCGAAGGTCTTCAACTGCATAAATCCATAATCAGGTCAACAATAATAAACCCGCCATTTACTTCAATATAATTACGCGCCTTCTCGTCAATAGCAATTATCTTCATAAACACCAACCTCCCTGCTATTTCGCTATACCCCCATGGGGTATATATTATATATCATATCATTGCCCATTTATAAGGTCAACTATGCACAAGGCAAATAAAAAAGCCGTTGTACGGCTTTTTTACCAAATATGGTTCCTTTGGGCTTCACTATAAAGAAAATCGCGGAAATGAGGATGAGCAATATTTATGAGCTCTTTGACACGCTCTCTAACCGAGCGTCCCCTTAAACAGGCTACTCCATATTCTGTAACTACATAATCTACATCAATACGGGAAGTGGTAACAATTGTTCCCGGTTCAAACTGCGGCACAATACGGGAAACGCTATCTCCCCGGCTGGTTGAATAGAAAGCTATAATAGACTTGCCGCCGGGAGAATCCTGAGCTCCATTTACAAATTCCTTATGACCACCAGTTCCGCTAAATAACCGGTCACCAACTGATTCAGCAGTACATTGTCCGGTCAAATCCATCTGCAGAGCAGAATTAATTGAAACCATCTTATGGTTTTGCCTGATTACTGCCGGATCATTTACTACACTGGAACGATGAAACTCAACTGCCATATTATCATCCAAAAAATCATAAAGGCGTCTGGTACCTAAAGCTACGGTAGCAATATACTTATTCTTCCACAAAGTTTTCTTGCGATTGGTAATAGCGCCAGCTTCATGTAAATCCAGCAGACACTCAGTAAACATTTCCGAATGCACCCCTAGGTCCTTCTTATGACTCAGGCTCAGGGCTACTGCTCCGGGGATGCCCCCAAACCCTATCTGGATAGTCGAACCATCTTCAATCAAATCGGCCACATAAGATCCAATTTGCAAGTCCTTTTCAGTCAATTCCGCTGCCGGCATCTCCGGGACCGGACGATTAGTCTCTACCAGATAGTCAACTTCTGAAATGTGAACCTGAGTATCGCCAAAAGTTCTGGGCATATTAGGGTTAACTTCCAGAATTATTTTATCAGCATTTTCTATAAAATCCTTTTCCATAACCGTTGACAATGACAAAGAGAAAAATCCGTGCTTATCCATCGGTGATACTGTTCCCATAAACACATTAGGTCCTCTGTAATTCATACGCCGGTTACTAAACCGATGTAACTCCAGCGGAACGTAAGAAACAGTTCCCAGGTCATGTGCTGCCCGGGGGCCATCAGTATAAAACCAGCTATTTAACAGAAAATGTCCCTTCATATCAGGATTCATAAAAAATTCATACTGACCCAGCATTAAAGCTGACACTACCGATACATCCTCAACCTGATCACGGATAGTATGTAAATTACTCAGCAAGGTAGCCGGCTCACAGGCAACCAGAGCACATACCACTTCATGGTGGCTCTTGATCTGTTGCAAAGCTTCCTCCACTGACACTACTTTACGGCGATAAGCCTCAGAATAATTCATAATTCACCTCAAAAATAAAACATCCCCATTATTATGTCATACCGAGGAGAGCTTTTTCAATCCTTTACACTTCATATTAATATGTAATATAACTCTCCTATCCAGTGATATATGGCTAAATAGAAATAGCAAACTATTGTTACCCGGATGATACAATCGGGAAAACGCGCAGATTCACCTGTTCTATGCAATTATTATAAAGTTTAATTCTTTCTTTCTTGAAATGCCCAATTAAAACATGTATAATACTCTTTGCGGGCGGGTGTAGCTCAGTGGTAGAGCCCCAGCCTTCCAAGCTGGTTGCGAGGGTTCGATTCCCTCTACCCGCTCCATTTTTTTGTCCCTGTAGCTCAGCTGGACAGAGCAAC
>JAQVWB010000208.1 GCA_028698695.1 Syntrophomonadaceae bacterium
TCTCAGTTCCTGCCGGTGGTATCTGTAATTGCGAGATTATGGCTGCTTTCGGTATAATCCAGTCCAGGGTCTCGTATCATATGAAAGAATTGGTTAATACCGGGTTGGTGAGTGAAGTCCCGGAAGGTAAATGGAAGTATTATTTTCTAAATGCTGATGTACTCAGAGAGTACATTGAGCAGTTATCAGTTGATTTTAAGTTATAAAAATTTTATAAGAAATATAAAATTGTAGATATTAGGAGGGTATTTAGTTTTGGATAATATTCGTGACATTGTAAAACAAAAATATGCTGAAGCCATAACCAGCAAGACAGGCGGATGCTGTGGAGGGAACACAATTGATTCTGGTGGGTGTTGCTGCAATACTTCAAGTGATGCTACCGATATTATCACTGGGAACCTGTATCTTAGCAAAGATATGGAAGGCCTGGATATTGACATGATAGCTACCTCTTTTGGCTGCGGGAATCCTACGGCATTAGCCGAATTATACCCTGGTGAGGTTGTGTTGGATCTAGGAAGCGGTGCCGGATTGGATGTACTGCTTTCTGCAAAAAGGGTAGCTCCTGACGGAAAAGCCTATGGTCTGGATATGACCGATGAAATGTTAGCTGTTGCCAGGACAAACCAGGAAAAAGCCGGAATTACCAATGCTGAATTCCTGAAGGGGCATATTGAAGAAATTCCACTCCCGGATAACACAGTTGATGTTATCATTTCCAATTGTGTTATTAACCTTTCCGGAAACAAAGATAAGGTTTTACATGAAGCATTCAGGGTATTGAAACCAGGCGGAAGATTTGCTGTGTCAGATATTGTATTGAGAAAAAGCCTTCCAGATAAAGTACAACAGGATATAATGGCCTGGGCCGGCTGTATTGCCGGTGCACTGTTAGATAAGGAATATCGGGATAAACTGGCTGCTGCCGGCTTTACAGATATCGATGTAGAAGTAATCCGGGAATATGACCCGTCCGATGAAAAGATGGTAAAATTACTCGAAAGCCTCTCCATCAATGAAAAGGAACAGTTTTATGGTGCTATTTTCAGCGCCTTTGTCAGAGCTAAAAAATCTTAATATAATTGTTATTTGAGAGTTTTGCACAATACAAAATTTCAATATTGTCACTCTGAGCAATAGCGAATAGTCTCAGACCCTTTGTGCTTACTCGTAAATATTATTGAAGGAAAAGGAGACTGGTATGTTAAACAAATACTTTTTGGAGATTGTATCTCTTTCGGAGGGCACTCTGGAGAGATAATTTTATCGTTTGCCCTCCAAAAGAGTTAAATACTAATATTTGGAGGAACAAGGAATGTATACAAATTTAATAAAGTATGGTCTGACTGACCGTTTCAAGCAGGAAGCAACTATGTACGATGGTTTGATTCTTGCCAGGGTTTCGGAACAACATCGTGATCTATATAAAGTTATCTCGGAACAAGGTGAACTTAACGCTGTGGTTTCCGGGAAGATGCATTATAGTGCAAACGGAACCTTGGATTTCCCGGCTGTGGGTGATTGGGTAATGCTTCGCACAACTGATGAAGTTTCTGACAATGCGGTTATACACTGCATATTGAGCCGTAAAAGTCTGTTTACACGTCAGGCAGCCGGCACTGCAAATGAAGTCCAGGCCATAGCGGCCAATATTGATACAATCTTCATATGTATGTCGTTGAATGCCGACTATAATTTACGGCGACTGGAAAGATATCTCACCGTTGCGTGGGAAAGTATGGCTAGTCCAGTAATTGTTCTTACCAAGTCAGATTTATGTGAGGATTTACCGTCGAAGTTGGCTGAAATCGCCTCCGTTAGTGCAGGTATGCCTGTTATTGCTTGTTCATCGGAGAATGGCTATGGATACGATCAAATTAACATTTATATTGAAAAAGGCAAAACCGTAGCGTTTATAGGCTCTTCAGGTGTTGGAAAGTCTACCTTGATTAACCGGCTAATTGGAAGTGATGTCTTAAAGACCCGGAGCATTCGTGAGGATGATGATAAAGGCAGACATACCACGACCTATCGACAGCTGCTATTATTGCCAGGCGGAGGTATAGTTATTGATACACCAGGTATGCGGGAATTACAGCTTTATGCCGGTGACTTGTCAAGAACCTTTGCGGATATTGAGGAATTGGCTAAGCAGTGCAAGTACAACAATTGTTCTCACAAGACAGAACCCGGGTGCATGGTCAGAAAAGCCATTGAGGACGGTTGGCTTTCGGAAAAGCGTTTTGCAAGCTATTTAAAACTCAGTAGGGAACTTTCCTATGAGGGTCTGAATTCACGACAGACTGAGCAAGAAAAAATCAATCACATGTTTGGCAGCAAAAATATGATGAAGCAAACGTTCAAGCAGATTAAATCTAAAAACAAGCAATGGTGATATATGTCTGAAGAAAACATTTCGCCAATCAAAGAGTATTTCTTACTTAACATGGATTGCAAACTACTCAATTATATATCATGAAGTGTTCGTGAATAGAAGGCATTAATACTGTCAGGCCGCAGGCCTGACAGTATTAATTTGATTATATCCCGGATTGCAGACAAGACATATAGATGGGTTATAGAGTGAAAAGCATACAGAGCTGGTTTTGTCGTTAATGTTGTTAAAAAGTGGTTGTATTTTGCTTTTTATATTGATGGGCTTTTATCATAATATATATTAAAGTAATAACAACCAGAGCAATACAAGATATAACAGTATACACTACTGTAGGATACTGAAAAGCAAACCCGTCCTTTGACAAATGCTTTATTAGGATACCAATATAAGCCCATATAATAACCAGACCATATGCAACATCATTGTTTTTTAGAGTTGTGGAAACCCCAATAAGCATTCCAACCAGCAGAATTATTACAGTCCATGCTTGTTCAGGAATTCCAAAGCCGTTCCAATTTAGACTGACAAGTAGTACAGTAGCATTTGCTATGGTAGCAACGGTAATCCATCCAAAATAAATGCTAAAAGGCATTCGTACAAATATTTTTTCGGTAGCTGTTAGAGTTTCTTTTTTCATTAGGCTTATTATAAATATAAGACATATCAAAATGACCAGCATTAGCAGCATTGACAGAGGAATGATCCGATAATGCCATGAAAAAATCCACAAAATATTTGCTATGGATGATATGGAGAACAATATACCAACTTTATTTAATAATTCACCCTTAATCTTATTTTTATCTTTTTGGAAGAAACCCAGTTGATAAACGGTAAAGCAAGCTAAAAGAAGATAAATAAGCCCCCAGATCGCAAAGGTAAGTGCTGTAGGCGCAAATAGGTTTGGATAGGAATCGGACACCTGACCAGTATTAACGCCATTAATAGGAAGAATGTTTGCCAGAGCATTCACAAAAACCATTGCCAGATAAGTGATAAGAACTGAAATTTTTACAATTGTACTTGTGTTGGACTGTTCCATTTTCATCTCTCCTCACTACTCATAAACTTTAATTTATCCTGTAATTCGTTAGTACTATCTATTT
>JAQVWB010000209.1 GCA_028698695.1 Syntrophomonadaceae bacterium
ATAGGAAAATTTTCCATGTTCATCCACGAGGTAGGTGATGAGCTCAAGACTGTTAGCTGAGCTGCCGTATGAACCCATACTTCCGTGAACATTGGTAAGATTCAGGAATGCTTCATTAAGGGGATCATCACTGATGACCTGTATAAATAACTGGTCATTCGGCCTTATACGATATTCATCAGGCACCGGTCCGTTGGGATAAGTTAAGTCCGGTTCAATGCCGTTCATATATGTTAACTTATTCAAAGGTGTACTACAAGATGAAGCAACAACTGCCACAATAGAAGATAGTACAAAAATCTTAACGAAATTTGAATTAATGGTCCACATAATTTTCTGTATTTCGGAGCTAAAGTAATAAATAATTTTTGAGAAATTGAAATAAATAGAGAGCTAAACATACTATCCATCCTGCAATTACAATTCAGAATCATAAACAACAATAAACCAGGCAATAGTAAAAGCCAGTGTAAGGAAGGCTATGATTGTTGCAACAAATAATATATCTTTGAAGAAAAGTAACGGATAGATGATAAAAACAAAATTAAAAGGAATTACATTTTCTGTAATTTTTATTTTTTCTCAAATTTCCGGAATTTATGCGGCAAACTTCGGAAACGAGCCTGATAACAGGAAATGGGCCATTTCAGGGAAAACAGGATCAGCAATACTCATACAGGAATTTCATGATTTTGGAAAATTCTTAAATAATGAATTCACTCACCAACCCGGATTAGCAATTGATCTGGGTATTCACCGGTCATTGAACAACCGCTGGGAACCAGGTGTCATTTTTAGTCTGTACCGTCTTTCGGGTGAGAGCAATTTGCCTGATTTCTCAGCCAATGGAAATCATTCGTCATTTAATGATCTTTATGATTGGCCGGTGGAATATGTTACAGTAAGCACAGCTCTGTCTGCCACGGTAAAATATCACCTCAGAAAATTACCGGCAAACAGCACAAAGACTATCCGGCTGGATCCGTTTGTTGAACTCGGAGCAGGGGTAATCTACTTTTTCACCCAGCTGGGATACACAAATCCCCCGCCGGCTGTACCAGAGGCCATAATTTTCGGAAAGGGCACAGGTAAGAAGCCGAGATCTGAACCTGGTAATGTTATGCAGGCAACGGCAGGACTCGGAACAGAAATTGATCTGCCTCAGAATATATCCTTAATTCTGTCTGTCAATGCAGACATAGTAAACTATGAATGTCTGGATGCCGTGCATAACTATGCTGCAGATGGTGAGAGAATAGCCGCAAGGACTATTGTTGGTAAAATAATGGCAGGGATTATCGTTCCGTTCGGGAGCCGGGACAGAAGGCCAGGCAGCACCCCATGGAGTCCCGGCGATTTGACATAACTTTTTCCAACTCAGACACGCTAAAAAACAGCAGTCACCCCGGTCTGACCGAAGTGACTGTCAGTTACGCATATAATGCGTCAAAATCTTTTATTAATGAGGGCTAATGGTTAGGAAACAGCTGTTCCGATAAGGAATGTAGCTGCAAGTGCAATAATTGCATAAAGTTCCGGGAATACAGCAAGAATAAGAGTTTTACCTGCCACATCATGTCCCGAACCTATAGCTGCAATACCGTTAGCACAAATCTGGCCCTGGCGGATAGCAGAAAGCAGGCCTACAAAGCCCAGGGTAAGTCCTGATGCAAATACAGCAGAAGCCACCCACCAACCAATATCCGAACCTAACAAGCCAAAACTGTCAAGTAAGAAGTACCCGGCAAAGCCATAAAGTCCCTGACTACCGGGAAGCGCTGAAAGCATAATATAACTACCAAATGCTTCTCCATTTTTTTTCATGGCTCCAACAGCTGCATTACCAGCTATAGTAGTTCCAAATACACTTCCAATACCGGCAAGGCCGACCATTAATCCAATTCCAACGTAAGCTAAAATAATAGGTCCCATTTTTAAATCTATTTAAATGTTTATTACTGATTATTATTCTGATGTTTTTGCTGGCTCGGCAAATGGTTTATATGCCTTACCACCGCCGGTAAAACCGGCATTTTTGTAAAATTCCACGAAAGTTAAACGGATTGGGTGGACAAATGCACCAAGACCCGACATAAATATTGTAATACCATGACCGATTACTAAAATTATTATCATTACCAATGGTCCGAGAATTACATTGTCAGGTTTCATGCTTAAAGCCATACTGTTAAACACCAATCCCAAAATAGCACTTGACACACCCAGCGCAAAGAGGCGGATATATGAAAGAACATCACCCAGTAAGCTGGTTATCATACCATAGACATCCCACAATCCTGCTCCGATATTAATAAAGATATTACGTTTAGGATTGTTAAATACCAGGATTAACAATCCTGATGCTATCAATATGACAGTCTGTATTACACCGGCAGTCTGTTCGGCAAGAATGCCGCCTTTCTTCAATCCATACAGGCTACCCATGCCAATAAGCAATATCAGCCATCCAATAACAGGTAACGAGAATAGAAATCCTTTTGTCCGGGCAACATTCACAACCTTCAGTACCATACCGAATAAAATCTGAAATACTCCGACCATAATAGCAAGATTAAACAGTTCGTCGGTATCTACCATATAGTCTTTATAATTCTCCAGCCATGGAATATCTGCCTCAATAAGGTTAATTCCAAAGAAGGTTCCTGTGAGAATCCCGAAAATCACTGTTGCCAATCCAAGCCATTGTGCCAGACTTAAAACTGAACGCAAAGCCGGCAGTTTTGGTTTTGCAAGAGTAGCAGCAAGAATAATGAACAGACCATATCCCGCATCTCCAAGAGCAAATCCGAAAAACATCATATAAAACGGAGCAAAAAACGGTGTCAGGTCAAGCTCCTTATGATTTGGAAGGTCATATAACCTGCCAATTACCTCATATAAACTGGCAAACCGGTTATTCTTCAGTAAAACAGGCACTTTATCCTGATCAGCAGGTTCTTCATCAGCATAAAGTATCTGATTTTCTTCAAGATAAGCATCCAGATCTTTCTTTTTTGTATCCGGAACCCAGCCTTCCAGCATTTTAACTTTGCCCTCAACCTGTTCGGTTGTCTGCAGAAGAGCATTCTGTTCAGCCAGCTGTCTCTGAATTTCCATCTCATATTCCTTCAGACTGTCATAATGGAAATATGCTATCCGGTGAAGTTCATGAGTCAGAGTATCAGTTTTACTTTTAATATTCTCAATTTCGGCATTTATTTCACTAAGAGAACGTTTTGGAAGAAATATTTCATCAGCATCCAATAATTCATCAAAGCCGTTATTCTGTCCGTTTTCTGTTCTCTCAATCTTTATAAAATACCGGTATCCTTCAAAATCACTGACTACCCTGATATAGTACTTGTCCTCCCATTCCGGCATATATTTTTTTATCGGACAAATCATAAATCTCACATGCATACCCTCATCAGCCAGTCTTTCCAACTCCTTCCAGCTGAAGTCACCCCAGGGTAACATCTGCTTTTTTTCCTTT
>JAQVWB010000210.1 GCA_028698695.1 Syntrophomonadaceae bacterium
TATCACAACCCTAGGTTCATCAGATCCCAGTGATGTGGAAGTAAAAATTGCTGAACATATTATTGAGAGGCTGTATGACGGTAACTGCATTCAGCTAGGTATAGGCGGGACCCCAAATGCGGTCGGGAAAATGGTAGCCGCTTCCGATTTAACAGATTTGGGTGTACATACAGAAATGTATGTAGATGCCTATCTGGAAATGTTTAAAGCCGGTAAGATTACCGGTGCCCACAAAAATATCGACCGTTACAAACAAGTGTATTCATTTGCCATGGGCAGTCAGGAACTTTACGATTATTTAGATGATAATCCGGGATTAGCCTCATATTCAGTTGATTACACTAATAGTCCGATAGTAATAGCCCAGATAGATAATTTCGTTTCCATTAACGCCTGTATAGAAATAGATTTATTCGGGCAGGTTTGTGCGGAATCAGTAGGAACCAGACATATTAGCGGAACCGGCGGACAGCTTGATTTTGTAGAGGGTGCTTATAAATCTAAAGGAGGACAGAGTTTCATATGTCTTCCTTCCACCATAGAAATCAAAGGTCAAGTCACTTCCAGGATAAAACCTATACTAAGCCCGGGCGCTATTGTTACTGATCCCAGAACTGCTACCCATATGATAGTTACTGAATACGGAATAGCTAATATGAAAGGCAGAAGCACCTGGGAAAGAGCGGAAGCATTAATAAACATTGCCCATCCAAAATTCAGAGACAGACTGGTCCGCGATGCCGAAAAAATGAACATCTGGAGGCAGTCTAATAAGGTTGAGGGAACTGGGGCAATTATAAACTTCTAAAAGCAGAATGGAAAAAGGTTAAATGTTGCGGGGGAAAGGTTATATCCCTTTGGGGAAAGGCATATAACCGTTAAAGGAAAAGGATAGTTGTTGGAGGGGAAATGGGGTAGATGCAGGGGGGAAAGCAGTGCTTCCCCCCCTGACGGTTTACCGGCAGATTCGCTTTTGTAATCGGTCTGGTTCAGTGCTTAATACCATATTTTTGCGCCTTCCTTATTACGGTTGATTGATCAATATTTAGTACCCGGGCTATCTCATAACTTGAGCGGTAATGGGCGAATGCATTTTCCAGTAGTTGCCTTTCAGTATTTTCTAAAGCCTGCTTCAGTGGCATTAATTGTTTACCATCCTTGGACTGATTGGAACCAGCCTGAAAATTAACTGGTAGATCCTTAACCGAAATAATATCATTAATACAGGTAACCACCAGTCTTTCCATCAGGTTTTCCAGTTCCCTGACGTTACCCGGCCAGCTGTAATCTGCCAAAGTATTATAGACGCCAGTATCCAAACGTTTTTCCATTCCATATTTTTGATTAAATATATTAAAAAAGTAATTCATAAGCACCGGAATATCTTCCCGACGTTCCCGTAAAGGAGGTACGGTTACCGGAATAACATTTAACCGGTAAAATAAATCCAGACGAAACTGGTTGTTATCAATCATAGTCATCAAATTACGATTAGTACCGGCGATTACTCGGCATTCAATCTTGATGGCCTCAATACCTCCGACCCGCATAATATTTCTGTCCTGCAGCACCCGCAGTAATTTAACCTGTAAATTTAAAGGTAATTCACCTATCTCGTCCAAGAAGATCATTCCTCCCCGGGCAAGCTCAAATAGACCTGGCTTGCCGCTTTTGCTGGCACCGGTAAAAGCACCGGCTTCATAACCGAAAAGTTCCGATTCCAGCAAGTTATCAGGAATAGCCCCGCAATTAACCCTGATAAAAGGCCCGTCCTTACAGTTACTGTTAGAATAAATAATCTCCGCAATCAATTCTTTGCCTACCCCTGATTCTCCCTGTATCAACACGGTTGAATCAACAGCGGCAACCCGTATGACCATGTTTACCAATTCTTTCATTTTTGCAGAGGTCATAATCAGGCTGCGGGAATTTTCCAGTTTCATCTGCTGCAACTCAGTTTTATAGAGTTTTTGCAGCCCTTCAACTTGTTCGAGCTTACGCTGTAATGTGTTTAGTTCAGTTATATCACGAACGTTGGTTACCACCATAATGATATTACCTTGATCATCGTAAATAGGATTGCTGGTAACCAGAGCTTCCTTACCCGTACTAGCAGTAAGAGAAATGGTTGTCCGTTCTCCTTTTTCCAGGACTGCCAAAGTTCCGGAGCGGGAAAACACCCCTTGCTGAACTAGTTCCGCCATATTTTTACCAACACATTGTTCCTGAGTTATGCCCATAATACGCTCAAAACCCTTGTTGATCCTTAAGGTATTGGCCTGCCCATCGGTTACATAGAGTCCGTCGAACATTGATTCAATTACTGCTTCCATTTCCCTTTCCCGCAGACCTTCTACATGTTCCAGCTTACGCTGCAGTTCATTAAGTTCAGTTATATCCCGCACATTGGTGACTACCAGAATTATATTTCCCTCTTCATCATAGATGGGATTACTGGTAACCAGGGCTTCCTTACCCGTACTGGCAGTAAGTGAAATTGTTGCCCGCTCCCCGGTTTTCAGAGCTACCAGGGTTCCGGAACGGGAAAACACCCCTTCTTCAACCAGTTCCACCATATTTCTTCCCACACACTGTTCAGCAGTTATACCCATAACGCGTTCAAAGCCCTTGTTAATCCTCAGAGTATAAGCCTGCCCATCAGTAACATACAAGCCATCAAAAGAGGATTCTATAATTGCTTCCAGTTCCCGGTTAAGCCCTTTGGTATATTCAGATTCACGAACCAGATGTTCTACTTCCGATATATCGCGCAAGAGCAGTACCCGTCCAATACATTCCCCTTTTATTAAAATGTCATTGCCAAAGGGAATATAATTATTCCCTTTCAGCGTTATTGTGACATCCGGATAAATACTCTCTGCTTTCAGCAAGGCAAGTATATCCTGGTTGTCTATAACCTCTTCGGCAATGGCATGCAAAGTAGTATCTGCATCCAGATCAAGCACCCGGGCCATCCATTTATTAATAATCCTTATTCTGCCGTAATTATCAACAGCCATAATCGGAGTAATTACAGCATCAACTGTCGCCTTGAACTCTTCCTCCTGCCCGGCAATCATTTTCCACCCCCCCAACATTTTTTCTTTAATTTTACCATAATTATTATTTATTCACTTAATCTACCTTAATTTCTGCTGGGTTTTTGGCCATAACGAAGCACCTATGTCGTTAATAATATTTAAATTTAAAATCGCGGGAATATTTCATAAACTTTGTGATTATATGTACAAACAATTTACCTTTGTGATAATATGTACAAATAATAATAATTTTATTTTAATGGAGGTAATAGCTATCGATTTTAGTTTATCGGATGAATAAAAAAATGTTTAAAAGAACCTTTGCTTCTGTGAAGTACTTATGAAATTCAACGTCTCACTGCTAACTGCTTTAAAAAAGCGAACTCTCTAATTATTAATACTAATAATTATGATTTGTGCTAGTGTGCAGTTTTCAATGCTGCGCA
>JAQVWB010000025.1 GCA_028698695.1 Syntrophomonadaceae bacterium
TCAAACAACTTACTCCAGCCGGAGCAGTTATTCCATCATCAAGCATTACCCCTTCAGAAAGTATTTTTACAGTATCCTGATTAACTACTCCTTCTACCCAGGCCTGATAGGTTTTATTTATTTCATGGCGGGGGTGAATCATAAGGTTGGTAAAATCGCCATCATTAGTTAGCAACAACAAACCTTCCGTATCCAAATCAAGTCGACCTATAGGATATATTCGCTGAGGGATGTCTGTTAATAAATCTATAATAGTGGGACGGCCGTGAGGGTCGCTGACTGAGGATAATACTCCGGCAGGTTTATTTATCATCAGATAGACTTTATCTGCAAGAGAAATCTGCCGGCCATCTACTTCAACCCGATCGGTTTCAGGTGTTATATTGCAAGCCAACTGATCTACTATTTGACCATTAACTGCTACACGCTTGTCCATAATAAGCTGTTCAGCTTTGCGACGCGAGGTTATACCCGCATCTGCCAGATATTTTGCCAGCCTCACTTTTTCCCCCATTCTGTCTGAGCAACTATAACGTCCCTGACTCTATTATGCTTTAGTTTCGTGATATACATTCTATTTCCTGCCCGGGGAAAGATTAAGAGAGAATTCAATACATTTTATACTTAGCCCATATGATTTTCTGGTATTATAATCATTAATGATAGTAATTGGTGGTGGCTTATATGGAAAAAAGAAATATTGACAAACCCAAAGTGGAAAAAGCCGTGCGCATGATTTTAGAGGCAATCGGTGAAGATCCGGAGCGTGAAGGTCTGCTTGATACCCCCCGTCGGGTAGCTAATATGTATTCAGAGATATTTGCCGGGCTGGATGTTGAACCCCGCGAATTGTTACAGGTGCGCTTTTCAGAATTTCATGATGAATTGGTGCTGGTGAAAGACATCCCTCTTTATTCGATGTGTGAGCATCATCTGCTGCCGTTCTATGGCAGAGCTCATGTGGCCTATATACCCAGGGGTGGACAGGTGGTTGGTATCAGTAAACTGGCTAGAGTTGCAGACGCCTATGCTCACCGTCCCCAGTTGCAGGAGCGGTTAACCTCTCAGATTGCTGATTGTATCAATGATACTTTGAATCCGTATGGCGTTGGGGTGGTAATCCAGGCCGAACATATGTGTATGACCATGCGCGGCATTCGTAAACCTGGTTCCCTGACAGTAACGTCAGCCGTACGCGGTATATTTGAATCCCGTTCCGAAGCCCGCACCGAACTTCTTTCTTTGATTCTAAACGACTAGTAATCTTTAACTAGAGACCAATAAAGACACGGTGAGTCAAAAGAACCGTCCCCGTTACTCAAACACAAGAGCAAGGGGCTCCCCTTGCTCTTAATTGTCTATTGAGTTGAGTGGTTACCAATCCCTGAACTCTTAACCGTCTAAAACAATCCTACTATTTCTCCGTCAGCTTTTATGTCTATTTTTTCGGCTGCCGGGGTTTTTCCCAGTCCGGGCATGGTCATAATCTCTCCGGCCAATGCTACCACAAATCCGGCGCCGGCAGATAATTTTACTTCCCGGATAGTAACTTCAAAACCGCGCGGTCTGCCTTTTAAGTCAGCTTTATCTGATAATGAATATTGAGTTTTGGCTATGCATACCGGTAAGTCTCCATAACCCTGCTGTTCATATTTATCCAGCATTTTATTGGCTGCCGGTAAAAAATTCACACTATCCGCACCATAAATTTCACGACATACAGTCTCCAGTTTGTTTTTAAGTGGCTGTTTCAAATTATACAGAAAATTAAATGTGCTTTTTCTGTCTGCAGCTTCAATGACTTTGCGGGCCAATTCTTCGCCACCTGCTGAACCCTCAGCCCAGACTCTGGATAAGGCAACCGCTGCACCCAAAGCTTCACATTTATCAAACACCAGCTTAATTTCTTCTTCAGTATCTGTGGGGAATTCGTTTAAGGCTACTACCACCGGAAGACCAAACTTCTTAATATTCTCCAGCTGTTTTTCCAGATTCTCAATACCACGTTCCAATGCTGCTAGGTCCGGTTCGCCCAGTTTATCTTTGCCTACACCACCATGGTTTTTGAGAGCTCGAACAGTTGCTACCAGCACCACTGCATCCGGAGCCATGTTTCCATAGCGGCAAACTATATTAAAGAATTTTTCCGCACCCAAATCAGCTCCGAATCCAGCCTCGGTTATCATATAATCGGCCAGTTTCATACCCATGCGGGTAGCCATAATACTATTGGCACCATGAGCAATATTGGCGAAAGGTCCACCATGCACAAAGGCGGGAGTGTTTTCCAGAGTTTGTACTAAATTAGGTTTTATCGCATCTTTCATCAGCAGAGTCATGGACCCGGCAGCTTTTAAATCATCTGCGGTAACTGGTTTCCCGTCATAAGTATAGGCAACCACAATACGTTTAAACCGCTCTTTTAAATCCATTAAATCTGTTGCCAAGCACAAACAAGCCATTATTTCCGAGGCTACGGTAATATCAAAACCTGATTCCCTGGGTACTCCGTTAACTTTTCCGCCCAAAGCAACTACTATATTTCTCAGCGCTCTTTCATTTAAGTCCATGGCCCGGCGAAATACTATCTGACCAGGATCAATCTGCAAAGTGTTGCCCTGGTGAATATGGTTGTCCAACATAGCTGCCAGTAAATTATGAGCCGTAGTTACTGCATGAATATCTCCGGTAAAATGCAGATTAATATCTTCCATGGGAACTACCTGGGAATATCCTCCCCCGGCAGCTCCGCCTTTCACTCCAAAACTGGGTCCCAGTGAAGGCTCGCGCAGGGCAATAATAGTCTTTTTGCCAATACGATTAAGTGCCTGTCCCAGACCAACTGTGGTAGTTGTCTTTCCTTCGCCTGCCGGAGTAGGATTAATAGCAGTAACCAGAACTAATTTCCCCGAAGGCCGCTCCTTTAATTTTTCCCATAAATCCAGCGACACTTTGGCTTTATATTTACCGTACAGGTCCAAATCATCTTCGCTGATACCAATTGATGCAGCTACATTGATAATCGGCTCCATTTTCGTCTCCTGGGCAATTTGAATGTCAGTTTTCATTATGTTTCCCCTCTCTATTTTTTCGTTTGCTCTTATATTATAACCAGTTTATTAAAACTTGATTTTTAATGACTATTTCTAAATGATGTTATTAGCCGAATGCTATGAACACATAAGTAGTCCCTGAAAGGGACTACATCTGATGGTTTCAATAGTTTTCTTATATATCCAAAATGTTTAATATATTTTAACATCACCCATTATTAAATCATTTTTTGTATATAAATGTCCACTATTGTTCATCAAAAAATTAATAATTCTATTATTCCAATATAAAATCTGCCTAAGTGAACTAATGCAATCCAATCAGTTTGCGAAATCTTATCTTATTGTAGAGAGGATTAAATACTATATTGACATAATTTTTTCTATTTCAAAAACAGTCTATGATTCATTTTGCTTGCATTTTACTCTTTTGATTAAATACGAAATACCCAAAACTATCAATACTAAAGCGGTGTAAGTAATCAGTGTGATTATGGTTATCGCCCTGTTCAGATAGTAATAACCTCCTGCGTCATCAGTCAATAATATTAATGTATTTGTTACAAGACCCAATAAGTAAAAAGATAGTTTTCTATTGCTTATGGTAATCATAGTGACGAAAAGAAGGTTCATTACTATATAACTAATAGTAAATAAATAGTCATTGTTAAAAATCACCGATAAAAGCATATCTTTTGGCAGATAGATACACCAAACAATATAAGCTATACAAACCCCAAGCCCCCAATTCATCCCTCTGGTTTTCATTGGATATCCCCCTGATATTTGTGTATTCGAATGAATATGGTAATACTCCTGTTTAATTTCCATGTAATAGCAATTATTTTTTTCGACATAGCTTGTAAACAAACAAACAAAAAAACAGCGTGGAAAACCGAAGTTTAACCACGCTAAAGAAGTTTGGTAACGAATTAACAGGTTATTATAAAACTCAATAAGTAAATAACTATGCTGCCTGGCACAGAGCAACTCATATCTATCTGTTGAATTTGATGTATATAAATTTACCTTTGACGCTCTTATTGACATCTGCCGGGCTAAAGGTGTTTTGCCAGTATACACTGTACCATTCGGGATTAACTTTATTGGGATCATCGAAAGCTACCGAAATTCCAGTGATAGGCGGCAGAGTTGGATCCTTGGACGTCCATAAATAGATGAAGTTTCCTCCGGAGCCTACATTCAGGTCTTGGCCGATACGCGTATAGTTAACGTAATTAGCATTATGGTTTAAAAGTTTGGTCTCCGACGGTGCTGCACTGCCCCTTAATTCCATAAACAAATCGGTATAGGCGTCATTGATGTTTTCACCCAGCTTATAGCACAGATAGATGAAGTTCCCGCCGGCTCCTGCGTTCAAATCAGCATTGACTAACTGATACCCCGGAGGACATTTGCTTCTGGCGTTCCATTCATTTTTATCTGAGACGAATACGATATCGGTTATATATTTTTGCATAGGCCACTGGTTACCCTGGGCCAGATTCTGTTTTTCAAATTCGGCTTTCATACTGGCAGCACGGGCGGAATTGTCGCACAGCTCCCAAATCGGTACCAGAGAACGGGCGGTAGTGCTGCCGAAATCCACCAGCGTGCCCTTATTCTCCAAGGTGCTTTCCCATTTCGTCAGGGTCTGGGGATCGGTCAGGAACTGATTGATATTCAGCGTGAAATCTCCGCCATAACTTTGTAAGGTCTCGTCCTTGTTGCTGTCGTATTCAGACTTGTTCGTGATATTCTGATAGGAGCCGCTACCGCCGGCACTGAAGATTACAGCATTAAAATCCGCTTTGGCCGCAGTCTTAAAGTTTTCATAACTGGTTGAGGCTTTGGAACTGGCGGTAATGCTGTAGTCAACTCTGCCACCGGTGATCGTATCTATCAGCACATATTGACCGTAGTTTGCAAAAACTGTACTAGCCGGAATGCTGCTGTCGTTCAGCATTTTTTTGCAATCATCTGTTAGATAATCTTTTAAGTTGGTTGTTCCGTTGACATATACACCGTACTTTTTAACCACATAGCTGAAGGTGGAAAAATAGTTGTTTAATTCCTGGGTACGTGTTGAGTCAAAATTGGCGTTAACCGAACCGCCAAAGCCAAAATAGCTGCCCGATGCGCTTATCTTGGTTGACATACTGGTACTGTAAGAGCGTATGGATTCGCTGATGATTTGACGGTTTTCACCCTGGTCAAAACGAATGCGTTCCATTCTTTGATTCTGAATGAGCTTGGTGGTATCCAAAACCGGCTGCTTTAAAGAATCTACAGATGCATATTTGCCAAAGACATCATATCCCCGTCCCACACGCATGACCACCGGGATATCGGCTTCTTCCATCGTTACTTTCATCACTTTTCCAGTCTGCGTAATTCCCCATGCATTTTTGATTTTGCTCAAATCCATGGAAATAAGCGAACCAAGATTGGGTTTTGATGGCTGAACCACCGGCGGTTTCAGATTGACTTCCGGGAGTTTTGATAAATCCGGCTTAACAAGCAACCCTTCTGACGGATCCTTTTGGGAATCAGTATTTGATTCTGTTTTTATAATAGTAATTTTCCTGGTTGCTTCGTCCCATTGAACATTACAGCCCAGTGTTTCGGTAACAAAACGGATGGGCAACATGGTGCGTCCGTTTATGATCAGAGGTTTTACATTGGCATTGTCAGTATCAATAGGGATATACTTCCCGTTGACCAATGCTTTACTTTGACCAATCCATAGTTCCATGTTCGTTTTCCCTGATGATACCGTTACTTTTCTGGTTTCATTGTCCCAGGAAACATCAGCGCCCAAAGGTGTCGCGACATATCTGACCGGCAGCATGGTGCGACTTTCAATAATTGAGGGACTGACATCCATAACAATCAGTTCACCATTTGCGGTATAGGAATTGTTATCCAGGATAAAAACCATAACCGTCTCCTGATTATTGGCTGTATCGCCGGCTAGAGCAAATGAAGTAAATAGCATAATTATAACTGCCACCACACAAGCTATTAACGGCGCTTTTAATGATACCTGCTTAATTCTTAAGCTCGCAATATTTTTCATTAATGCCAACCTCCTGTTAATAATATGGTTAGTCTTTTATTCTCCCAGTTACTTTTTATTCGAATAAATAGTAAAAACTCCTGCAGGATTGCCACGAAATGACATTTTTTTTTAGCCATAGATGGTATCAATTAGCAACGGGAAATCACAATGTCAATAAGTTAATAAGTCCGGTGCCTGGCACCTTATTAGAAATATTATTTAAATAATAAATTGCAGATGTATACTGAGGCTATGAAGCCGGTAATGTCGGCGGTTAATCCGGTGATAACCGCATAACGGAATTTTTTTATTCCTACTGCGCCGAAATATACTGTCAATACAAAAAAGGTGGTATCAGTTGTTCCCTGCATGGTTGACGCAATACGGCCGATTAAAGAATCCGGGCCGTAAACGCGCATTAGTTCAGTGGCCATGCCTAGAACTCCGCTCCCAGACAAGGGGCGCATTATTGCCAGGGGCAGAACTTCAGCCGGGGCACCCAGGTAATTGGTAACCGGTGACAGTATTTGCGTCAGATATTCCATAGCTCCCGAAGCCCTGAATACCGAAATGGCTACCATCATACCTACCAGGAAGGGAATTATTTTAATAGCAGTTGTAAATCCTTCCTGGGCCCCTTCAACAAAGCTCTCATAGACAGGTACTTTTTTTACAAAGCCGTAAATTGGCACTGTTAACAGTAAAAAAGGAATTGCCCAGCGGGATACGGTTTCCAATACCTGAAGAAACATGCTATTATCTCCCCCAGCGGCTATAGGTACGCAGCCAGTAATCGAGGGACACGGCAATAATCATGGCCAGGCTGGTGGCAAATATACATGGCCCTACTATTTCAGTAGGATTGGCAGAACCGAATGATAATCGAACTCCGATAATTGTGGCCGGTATTAAAGTAATACAGGAAGTGTTAAGAGCCAGAAAGGTGCACATAGCCGTGGATGCCTGCTCGGTATCAGGATTTAACTGTTGCAATTCCTGCATGGCTTTCATACCAAATGGAGTAGCGGCATTTCCCAATCCCAGCATATTGGCACTTAAGTTCAGGATAATGGCTCCCATAGCCGGATGTCGGGGCGGGACTGTGGGGAATAACCTTACCATTAGAGGTCTCACAACCCAGGCAATTGCTCTTATCAATCCACCTTTTTCCGCAATTTTCATAATGCCCAGCCATAGAGCCATAACCCCAATCAAATCAAAACAGACTGCCACTGCTCCCTGAGCAGCATCCAAAGCAGCACCCGTTACTACTTCAATATTACCGTTCAGAGCGGCTACAATTATTCCTGTGGCCAGCAGCAACAGCCAGATTACATTAAGCATGTTAAAAGTTCCCTCCTACCCTGCCTTTTAGAAGGGTATGAGAGTTACTGGCAAAATAGAACAGCCCCTGCTTCCAGGGGCTTAAGCCTGTTCATTTTTGATATTTTTGCAGGTACGGATTATACATAATTATCTCATTTAATAAAGCGGATCATCCACATCTCCATCACCTTTGTTGCGGCGCAATATACCTTCCAGTTTATCCATAAACTGCGGAGCAATATCCACCATTCTTTCGGCCAGATGATTTCCCGCGGTAGATATCAGGCGTACATCATTCATGCGTACCACTAGAAATCCTATGGGTTTTACTGATACTCCTGCACCACTTCCACCAGCAAAGGGCAAGGTGTCATTTTTGGATTGGGGGGATAAATCATACTCTCCGCCACCAGCCGCAAAACCACAGGCAACCTGGGAAATAGGAATAATTACTGAACCATCATTGGTTTCAACCGCATCCCCTACAACTGTATTTACATCAACCATTTCCTTAATACTCTGCATGGCAGTTTTCATAAGACTTTCTATAGGATGACCTGTTCCATTTCCGGATTGCGTT
The DNA here is from genome assembly GCA_028698695.1 of Syntrophomonadaceae bacterium. Classification (GTDB taxonomy): domain Bacteria; phylum Bacillota; class Syntrophomonadia; order Syntrophomonadales; family Syntrophomonadaceae; genus JAAYBS01. The sequence goes on from JAQVWB010000025.1 coordinate 8,021, forward strand.
TCCATTATAATACCCCCTGACTATCCAAACCAGCATTAAATATGCTATGACTATAATATGTACCAATCGGATTTTGAATATACCATTAAGCTCACTATTAAATCGCGAATTAATAAAATCCGGCTCAACTTTCAGATTTAATTCCCCCATTTTTATCCATTTGTTAAGCAGACCGGTTGCAATTCCTTTTACCGCCCAGATAAAACCGGTAAACAACCCGGTATACATGGCATCACCGGTACCACAGCAACTTTTCCAATCCAAACGCTGCAGAATCAGGTAACGGCTGATTTGTTTCAATAGATTCTTAAGATCCCTCTCGTCGCCATGGGCTGAGCCTCGACGTATTATGCTGCGAATGAAGGGGGTAGATCTAGTTTTAAGCCAGCTGTTGAATTCCTGCCAATCAGAAAATTCTTTTTTAGTTATCCATAGTTTGCGTTTCCCTTTTGAAAAAGGAGAGATGATAAAAATTTCGAGGTGAGGATAAGCTCCGGGCCATTCCAACTTAAATTGCAAATGTATTCTTATATATAGGGTCCATAATAGAAAGGATAGCAGTAATAAAATTAATATAATAAGGCGTCCGAACATGGTACAATCTCCTGTTTTGGTTATTGTTCCCATGCAATCTGCCGTCTATGCAAAATTCATTTTGGTCTTAATTGTTCGATGCTGTTTTCAATAATATTAATTACTTTAGCCATTTCATCTTCAACGCTTATATTGGCCCGGCCCAATTGAAAAGTTGGGCAATGCAGGTTGTAATCCACAATTTTTTTACTAATCTTATCCAGCGTAATACGGCTTTCATAATAAAAATGCTTTTTCTTGTTTTCATATCGGGCGATGACATCTTCGGTATGCTTTTCCCGCCAGATCATCTGCGTATAACGCCGAAAATAATCTACCTCCTGCCAGAATTTTTCCAGGTCTGAATCAATATCTTTTCCCAATTCAATCCAATGGGGGGCAAAATTATTATCTTTCAGTATTTTGAATACCATGCGCAGTTCAGGTGGTTCATAGGGATTTTCCTGCAGATCTAAAGGTTTCCCCGCCCCGGGCAGGTTGTTAAATTTACCTTCTTGCTGGGCTTTGAGAATCTGATTTTCCACCAAATCTTCCGTACTGCTCATATATTGAGCCAGTTTACGGGCTTTTTGGGCTTTGGTTTTTATTTGTTCCTCAATAGACTTCTCAGGCACTATTATTCCTCCTCCAGACCGGGCAAATCCTGCAAACTTGCCAAGCCAAAAGCACGCAAAAACTCTTCACTGGTTCCATACAGTATGGGCTTGCCAATTACCGGTTTGATGCCTGCCTCTTCTATAAGGCCCCGTTCCAGCAAACCCGAAATAGTCTTGTCCCCTTTTACGCCTCTAATGCTTTCAATTTCTGCTCTGGTTATTGGTTGACGGTAAGCTATAAGGGCCAGAGTTTCCAGAGCAGCAGAGGACAATCTGCGCTTAACCGGGCGAATCATTCGAGACAATATATCTGAGTAATCAGGTTTTGAGCATAGTATATAATACCCATCTTCAAGAATAATCTGAATACCACGATTAGCCTCACGATACTCAACCATCATTTCTCTTAAAATCGGCTTTAGTTCCAGTAATGGCACATCCAGTATTTCCACCAGTTCATCAGCACTTACACGCCCAGCCCGGGCAAACAGGATGGCTTCCACTGCACCCTTTATTTCCTCACGCATTATCATCTCGACAATTCCACCCGTAAAAATATTTTTATATCCTCATTATTATTTTCCTGTATAGCCGTAACCTTTTGCAAGCGAATCAGTTCCAATAAAGCCAGAAATAAAACCAGCGCCTCCCGTCGTCGTGAGATGCCCTCAAATAATTGTTGCATGCAAATTTCCCGGGCAGGATTTTGTAAAGCCAGCATTATTTGCTGCATTTTTTCCGCTATACTGATATCATCATCAGGAAGCTGATATGGATCGTCCACTTCCGGCATACGACGCAGTATTGCCCGGTATGCTCTTAATAAACTGACACTGTTGGTAAGTAATTGTTCTTCTGTAGCCAGTTCTTCTGATGAATTGCGAAAATAAACCCGGGGCAGCAATCCATTTTCCAGATCCAGCAACCACTGCGCAGCCGCCTTATATTTTTTATATTCTATTAGTTTTTGCATCAGATCAGTCCGGGGATCTTCGTCTTCTTCCTCTTCGGACATTATCCCGCGCGGCAAGAGTAATCTGGATTTCAAGTTCAGCAGATAGGTGGCCATTAGTAAAAAATCACCCATACGCTCCAAATCATAGTCTCCGGTAATCGAAAGGTAGTGCATATATTGATCGGTGATAACTGCAATCGGAATGTCGTCCAGTTCCAATTCATTTTTTTCTATTAAATACAACAATAAATCCAGTGGTCCATGAAAAGCTTCCAGATCAACTAAATAAGCCACGGTTGATCCTCCCTAAAAAAATACTATTGCACTTAGCAGCCCGTAAAGTATCTGCACTAACGGAGTTAAAATTACCGATATTGCTCCACTGATTATTAACAATAACAGTATTAACATACTGTATCTTTCCAGGGAATACATAAAGTTGGCTCCCGCATCGGGGAGTAATCCGGCCAGAATCTTGGAACCATCAAGCGGTGGTACCGGGATCATATTAAAAGCTGCCAGAATGAGATTTATCCAGACCAAAGGACCCAGTAGCTGAAGTGTATAATCTGCCCACTGGGCTTGCTGGTGAGGGGATATATATTTGATTAAAATCATTCCCGCCAGTGCCAGCAAGATATTGGTAACCGGGCCAGCCAGAGATACCAGCATCATACCCCGTTTAACCCCGACATCCCTGAAGTTTGCCGGATTGACCATTACCGGTTTGGCCCAGCCAAAATGAAATATCATCAACATGGCAAAACCTATCCAGTCAATATGGGCAAGAGGATTTAAGGTAAGTCGTCCCTGATAGTAAGGAGTATCATCACCTAAATAATCTGCCACTTTACCATGAGCAAACTCATGAAACGTCAAGCCAATTATTATTCCCGGCAACCAGATAAACATTTCATATAAATCAGGCATTACTAAAATTACCCTCCTCAATCCACTGAGCTACCATCTGTAACTCTTCCTGTTTGCTTAATACAAGACCGTTAATTTTTTGTCGATAAAGTTCTGATAGAATAGTACTGTAAAATGGTCCGGGCTTCAAACCCATAGCCTTCAAATCATGTCCATTGATTTCGACTTTTACCTGATCTTTAACCTCCAAATAATGCACCAGTGTTTCCCAAGTATTTTCATCGTGGGCGGTTAACAACAAATAAACCAGAGATTCAGTAGAAAAACCGGCAATCATTTCATTAATTTCTGCCGGTGATGATTTTCCATGAACTTCAATAGCCTGGATAATATCCCCCGCCTTACGGGAATTCCGAATACTGTTACCAGCATACTGATCCAAATAATAGCGGCCAATTACTGATTCAATCTGTTCATCAGATAATTGGGCTAAAATAACCATAATATAAACCAGCCAGGCTCTAAATTCGTGATTGTATTCCCTTTCCAGCCACCAGGCTATAACCACCGGTATGCGTCTTAGAGTAGTTCGACTTATTTTCTGCAGGTCTACTTCAGGTAAAATATATTTCCATACGCCAATTTCTCTCATGCGGTCCAGTGATGCTACCGGGTCTTTTTCATTTAAAATTAGAATTAGTTCCTGTAGTATTCGCTTATGAGAAAGCTTGCCCAACATATTACGGTCAATCGCATCTTTGGCAAATCGTAATGTATCAGGCTCAATGGTAAAGCGATAACGCTGTTCAAAACGGATAGCCCTTAAAACGCGGGTAGGGTCTTCAACAAAACTCAAATTATACAGTACCCGTATGAAACCATTCTCAATATCCTTACGCCCGCCAAAATAATCGATTAAATTCCCAAATGAATCAGGATTAAGGCAAATGGCCAGAGTATTAATGGTAAAATCTCTTCGGTACATATCCTCGCGAATAGATGATTTTTCCACGGTCGGCAAGGCCGCCGGAAACTCATAATACTCCGTTCGGGCAGTAGCCACATCAATATTTGAACCATCCGGCAATAAGACTACTCCGGTTTTAAAACGGGGATGAATTCGTTCTTTTCCGCCCAGTCTTTGAGCCAACGCACAGACAATTGCCTCCCCATCACCCTCAACTACTAAATCAACATCAAAGTTGGGTACGCGGATAAATAAATCTCTGACAAAGCCTCCCACACAATAAACGGTGCTGTTATGTTCCTGGGCTATTTCACCAGCAATTTTCAGCGTAGTCAATAACCGGGAAGGCAAACGGTCATGCATCAGGTCCCAACAATTCTGCTTTTCCGACTCACTGCCGGAATAAAGTATTTCATGGTCTTCAGGGTAATCCTCACCATGCAGGGTACGCAAAATATCCGTACGCGATACTATGCCAATAAGCTTTCCATTCTCTACTACCGGAAGTCTTCCAATATCGTGTTCAACCATTAAGCGCTGAATTTCGTTTACCGGAGTTTCCGGTTCCACTGATAGAATTGTCGTGGTCATAAATCCCTTTACCGGCGCATGTCCCAAATCATGGATACGGGCCTTATCAACGTCACGACGGGATATTACTCCTATCATTTGATCATTTTCCACTACCGGCATACCGGTATGTCCGTAGCGAAGCATAATCTTACCGGCTTCTTCCATGCTGTGCGACACAGGTATGGTTTTAACCGGAGTAGACATTATATCTTTAGCCAGCATACCGGGAGTACAATTATCACCCAGTCCGGCAGTAATAATCCCGATTATTTCTTCGATTCCCTGACTTTTCACAACCGCCGAAGCCGCCTTGTCATGACCTCTGCCTCCCAATGGTTTTAAAATATCATTAACCTTAATATTACCGGTACGGCTACGACTTACTACATGAATTCTGCCCTCCATGCGTGCTAATACAAAAATAACATCACTGTTTTCCATTTCAAACAACCGATGAGTTACAATATCCAGACCGGGAATAAATTCCTCACCATCATCAACTGCTATGACTACATCCATGTTATTAATTCGGTAATGGCGGGAAGTATTAAGCAGCTGCTGCAGCAATTGGCGCTGTTCTCCTGAGAAAGGCTGATCCATAAAATTTGCTACTACAGAAAGGTTGGCTCCCCGCTCCAACAAATTGGATACTGCCGTTAAATCCCGGGGGGTAGTGGAAGGGAAAAGCAAGCTGCCGGTATCCTCATATATTCCCAGAGCTAATATGGTCGCTTCAAAAGGACTTATAGTAATGCCCTGGTCCAATATTTTTTCAACCAATATAGTAGTCGCTGCCCCAGTAGTATGTATTTCTGTTATGGGACCGCGTAAATCATCCGGTGATATCGGATGATGATCATAAATATAGAACTCCATATCAGATTGTGCAGCAGTAGATTTTAAATGTCCCAAACGATTAATATTGGCTGTATCTACCAATATCATGCGCTTAACCCTTGATAAGTCAATTTCACGAGGACTCTTTATAATCAGAGAGTCTTTATACAAAGCTAAAAACTGCCTGACATTCTTGGATAAGGTTCCCGAAAATACTTTTACTGCCCCGGGATAAAGTATCCCTGCTGCCACCATGGAAGCCAGGCCGTCAAAATCCAGGGCGTTATGCGATGTAATAATATGCAAATTATATATCTCCCTATTTAATGCTATTTGGGGAAAAAAGGCAACGAACAATACTCTGCATTATAAAAGTGCTATTATGCGAATCTCAAGTTTTACTCAACATCAATTATTGACATAGTGCAACGTGATATGCAGACTAATTTCTCAGCTTCGTTATAAATACGAATATCCCATACAATTGTTCTG
>JAQVWB010000211.1 GCA_028698695.1 Syntrophomonadaceae bacterium
TAGACCCGGACCCATATCCCGATCCAGATAATCCTCAGGACAAAGACCTACATCTCTTAAATGACGACGCAAACCAATGGAATCCAGATTTGGTTGGGCAGTCTTTAGAATGTCAGTTATCCTTAACCCTTTAAAACGAGGTGGTTGTTGAAAGGCATAAGCTATTCCCCGTTGAGCGCGTTCCGTAACATTTAACTGGCTGATTTCTTCACCATTAAAATAAATATTACCTTTAGTGTGCTTATAAATTCCCATAATAACCTTGGCTATCGAAGATTTACCCCCTCCGTTTGGTCCAGTGACAGCATATAGTTTGCCCGGTTCAAATTCGATACTTATGTTATTTAAAATGTCCTTATTTTCACCATTATCATGGTTCAATGCCAGACAAATATTCTCCAGTCTTAACACTGCATTAACCTCCCAAATCTATTATGTATTAATATTAGCATTACTTGTAGTTATAAGTCTAATTGCTTTTACGATAAGCAATACCCTGATAACAGCTAAATTATTGTATCACTTTCTCAAAATAATTACTCTAAAATTTTCAAATCGGTCCTTACGGATAAAATACTTATCAAAGACATCAATAAAAACATAATCGGGGAACATATTTTCATACAATATATTCCCCGAGAATATTAAAATAAATTTTAGTCCAGCCTGACTGAAACCGTATCAGCCAGATGTCGGCCAACTGCTATCCTGCTATTCCCCAGGTTAACAACTATTGGGCCCTTAAATGGATGACAGGCTACCATTTCAAACTCCACCCCGGGGGTAATACCGATATCATATAGTTTTTGTTTAGCCTGATGACCGGAAGTAACATCCAGCACCTGTCCTTTTTGACCTGGCTTTACCTGCGTAAGCTTCATGTTATCCCCTCCCTACATCGGTAATATCAAGTTAAGAGTGATACCAATAATAAAAGATACAGTCAATCCCATAGCCAATATTTTAATCAAGCTCCTGACTCCCAATTCCCTGATTGTCATAACCATAACCGGCAAGCAGGGCAATGATATGGCAACCATTACAATTGCTATAGTAGCTTCCCGAGGCGTCAAAGGAAGATTTAACAAAACCAGCGGTGCCAGATAACGCTGAAAAATGGTTAACAGAACTGCAACAAAAGCTTCCGACGGTATGCCAAACAAAGCCCGCGTAAAACTGTCCATACCGGAAAACACATGTAGAACTCCTGATTCAATGATGGCCCTTATAATAATACTCATAACCAGCAACAAAGGTAATATTTCTGTGAAAAATCCGGAAAATCTAATTTTAATCTTTGACCAGGCATTATTCCATAAAGGAACCCTTAATGGAGGTAATTCATAAATAAAATCGTCCTGCCGGGGCAAAGACCGACTCAGAATAAAAGCTAATACTAAAAATGTCACCAGCATAGTAGAAGCTATCACTGGCAGTGAAGCCCCCAGACTGGAAATAACTGATGCCAATATTCCCAAAGTGGCTGCACACGGTACCACAATACTTAACAAAGTAACCACAATAAATCTCTGACCCTCATTGGGCAAAATTCGGGTTGCGACTACCGCCGGAGTTCGACATCCCAATCCCAGGGTTAATGGGATTACCGCCTGACCTGACAACCCAAACACACGTCCAACTCTTTCCAAAGCTACTGAATAACGCGGGAGCAAACCGGTATCCTCCAATAGGGACATCATAACGCTAACCATCAACATGGCTGGTAATACAATCGTAAAAGGAATAATCAAACCTTCCGGTATAGCTACTGATAATACATTACTTATCATACCTGCCGGAAGAAATAGGCTAATAAACTCATTAATGATTTGGCTTACCGGTTCAAGCAGACTGGTAATTGGCCCTTCACTTATCGAAATAAACTCTATTAAAAGTTTAAATCCCAAGTAAGCAATTAATAACAGGGTTATAGTTCCCCAGACGGGATGATCAACCAGATTCTGCAGACGCTCCAGCCAAATTCGCTGTACTTTAGCCATTTGACTGGTAACTATGGCAGCAATATCACGCGCCCTGTCTACACGTTCCAAATCAGGATCATGGGGACACCTGGCCTGTGAACAGCCGGTACAGGAAGCACAACGATCCACCCGGGCGGTTCTTTTAGGTGGCTTGGCCTGATTTTTTTCCAGTGCTTCTATTAATTTAAGCTTACCCTCACCGGTAGTTGCCGAATAAAATATTGCCGGAACCCCAATCATCCTTTCCAACATGGGTCCATCAATAATCAAACCTATCTCTCTGGCTCTATCAATCTGATTAACAACTACAACGACAGGTAATCCCATTTCGATTAACTCCAAGGTGAGAAATAAATTTCTTTCCAGATTGGTTGCATCAACTATATTTACTATAAGATTGACATCTTCTCTTTCCAGCAATTCCCTAACTGCCTGAGGTTCCTTTCCTGGTGATAATATAGAATAAATACCGGGGGTATCATATATTAATATATCTTTAGCACCGATTCTAATCGGTACCGAACTTACTTCCAGCGAAGTTCCCGGATAGTTGGATACAAACTCCCTGCTACCGGTTAAACCGTTTAATACCAAGCTCTTCCCTACATTGGGGTTGCCTATTATTACAATACTCATCATTTCACCCCACTCTAATGATAATAATTATCATTATCATATTTTGATTAAAAGACCACACTTTTTATTATTTTTTTGAGTTACATTGCGGGCAATAACCGTAGAATTTTAATTCATGATCCAAAATTTTATAGCCCTTCTTTTCCAAATGAATCTCCAGGTTATGAAGCAGATCTTCCTCTACCTCAGAAATATTGCCACATTGCAAACATATTATATGATGATGTTGATGGGTTTCTCCCAGGCTAAGTTCATACCGATATTTTCCGCCTTCAAAAATTGTCTTATACAAAACCTCAATAGAAGCCAACTTTTCCAGAGTTCTATAAACAGTAGCAATCCCAATATTTGATGACTTGCCCCGGGCTTCAATATATACTTCATCAGCACTTAAATGTTTACCGCGATTATCAATCATAACCTGCAGGATTACTTCCCGCTGCGGAGTAAGACGATATTCATTTTCCTCAAGCTTTTGACTAATTCTCTTCCAAACCATAAAATCCACCACCTGATTTTGATAATCATTATCAATTAAATTATAAAGGTCGAATGTAACAAAAGCAACAAAAACCAAAATATAAAAACTTATAATTCGATAAACTGCAAAACGCAATTTGGATGCATTATTAAAATGTGGGGACCATCAACGTAGTATGGTGGCAACCTGCGGGCACCACACCCTAACCGTAAACCCTGTCGGGTGCTTTTAATGTTTGATGCTCCTTTTGGTCGCCAATAAGGTCGAAACACCCTGCGAAGGCAACCGTATTATCTAAATATTTCCGGTGGAAGAACAGCTTGTAACTCGGTTGTAATAGTTG
>JAQVWB010000212.1 GCA_028698695.1 Syntrophomonadaceae bacterium
CATATTGGGTGATATCAGCGGGAATATTTAATTGATCAGCCCATTCAGCCCAGTTAATACTGTTGGTTTCAGGATCAGTACCAAAAGAGACTTTCTTCCCGACTAAATCCGCTGCGGTTTTAATCTCCTTTCTGGCTATCAGATATTCTGAACCTCCAGTATGGTTTTGAGCGGCAATAAAAAGGGGAGTTCCTTTGGGAACTGCCCGCAAGGTAGTAGTCCAGCCGGCATAACCAACATCCATTTTCCCCGCCGACATAGCTTCCGGAACATTACCGTTTCCGGTTAGATTCACTTTCAAACCCAATGCGTCATATATACCGGCATCCTTGCCGATACAGGCAGCAGTCATATGGTCACAATTATAATAGCCCATATTAATTGTATAGTTGGCATCTTCAGTACTTAAGGGTTCCAGCTTATAATTTTCAGCTATCTGTTTGGCCAGATCATCCCCTGATTTATTAACATCCTGCGATGTTTTGTTACAACCGGATACAAGCAATAGTCCCATAACGAAAATAGATATCAGAAAATATAACTTCAACTTGTTCACAAAAAACACTCCCCGATTCCCTAATCTTTCTCACTTATTTAACATCTAGCAACAAGCTTCCATACCCTCCCCGAAGAGATTTATAAAATCGCCATTTTCCCAACGATAAATGGCGTAACCTACATTCACCCCCTTGGAACCGGAAACGATTAATTCAATCGGCTCCTTGTCATCAATATCCCGCCATTCAATACGATAATTTTCTACCGGTGCCGGTACAGGCTCCGAGACGATTATTTCCCTGCCCTCCTGCCAGATTGCTACCATCTTGTTGCTTGCAGCAGTATCCTGATAAATTACAATTAAATCTTCCAAGCCATCATTATTGATATCATTTACCCCGGTAAGCAAAGGTTCTTTATTACCACAAGCAGTTAAAAAATGTTCATACAGTACATGCTTCGTATCTATATTTACAACAGATTCCGCCTCCGACATTTCTCCGCCACAGCCTGTAAGACAAATCAAACACAGTAACATCAGGGTAATGCCATTCTTACTAAGCACTTATGGCCTCCTGAGTAAATTTACTTAACCATTCGCGACATACTGGCCACCAGGCGCTAACACCCATGGTAATGATAACAAGTGAACAAATGTTTTCCACCCAGGCAGGGACTGCCAGGGACATTTTATTGGCTAAATCAATAGTTGTTTGAGCTTTGCTTAAATCAAAAACCGGGGTAAAACCTGGCAACAACAAAACATTGGTAAGAAAGCCAACCATAATAGCAAAAGCTACTACCGTAAATACATATATCATTACCGACCGCTTTCCAATCAGTTTGTAAATACTGAATAATTCCGGTAAATTAGTTGCTACTCCTGATAAAAGAAAGGTTATAGCTACTCCGGGTGCTGCCCCGGCAGCAACAATAGCGGCAATAAACGGGATATGGCCAACCGCACAAACATACATAACCGTACCCAAAATGACTATTCCTAATAGAGAGATTAAAGCCGGGCTGCTTAAATAATCCTGTATAAAAGCCACCGGAATAATGGTTAGTAAAAATGCTGCAAATATAATGCCTAATAAAACATAACGGCTTACCTGCAAACCCAGACTGCGTACCGCCCAATCCAGACCGCTATAAATCTTCTTATGCCAGGGAGTTTTAACTGTAACAAATGTTCTTGTTCCTCCCTGCGCCGGCGCTTTTGCCGCAGCCTCGGCCATAGCCAATGCAATTGGCGATACCAGTTCGGTTTTTCCCCACTTGTTGCCAATCACACCGATAATAATTGGCAACGCAAAGCCAGTGATAACATATATAACGGTAAGTTTCGGACCTAAGAGCACAAAGGCCAGCAAAACTGCAGCAGGATTTATAATCGGGGTAGCCACTAAAAACGCCAGTGTCGGTCCTAAAAAAGCACCCGAATAATAAAGACTTAAAGCCAGAGGAACCACGCCACAACTGCAAATAGGTAAAAGCATTCCGGAAACCGTAGCTTTTACCAGTGAAGACAAGCGGGTATTCCCCAAAGATTTTTGCAAAAACTCCGGTCGCAGCACTACATGTAATAACCCGCAAAGGAAAAAACTGACCACTAGCCAAAAAGAACTTATATTTGATAACTGCCAGAATGATAGCAACAGATCTTTAATCATTTAGCTTTATCCAAGGCAACCTTAACTGCCCCTTCAATTACCCTCCGGTTTAATTCATCAAAACGTTCTTTTTCATTAATAATTAAAGTCCCTCTGCTTATTGGCCCGTATTTTGGCAGGTAATCAAAATCCTTACCCATGTAGTAGATTTTCAAATCAATCTGCTGAGGGTGCCGGGCCGCTAATTCACGCAATACATCACCATATCCGTCACAACATGAGCAAGTATTAATAAATTCAATTTTAATCTTTTCCATGCTACACCCCTCTTTTTCCCCTTATTTTATACATTGTATAACTTTTTGTTAAATATAAGTGAATTATAACTTAATATATTAAAATTCGTCAACCGGCTACTAATCTTTTAAATATCATGTCTTTAAGCATGCTAATATAATTGATTGTTTATAATCGTATAACTTTTTATATTTAGCTAAATACATAAATCGTTAGACATGCTGTAAAAATATTGCCTGCATTTATTGACGTTCAAATGATGTGGTGTTATAATGTGCATCATGTAGTTTTTAATACTAGATGATGTATTAAAGTATAACATGGAAAGAGGTGCAAGACTATTTCTTATTTCAGGGAACCGGTAAATGGATTCACGCATTTTGGCGGAGTTTTATTAGCTGTTCCGGGCACGGTTGTTCTTTTGAAGGGCGCTGTTGACAAAGGCTCGTTATATATGCTGATTGCATTTTTGGTATATGGTGCCAGCTTGATCATGTTATATCTGGCCAGTACTCTTTATCATTTACTGCCGCTTTCACAAGAGGGCATAGCCCGGCTGCGGCGCCTGGATCATATGATGATTTATGTGTTAATAGCCGGAACCTATACCCCGCTATGTCTTATTACCTTGCACGGATTATGGGGTTGGGTTTTATTGTCGATAATTTGGACACTGGCTTTGATAGGTTTTGCCATGAAGATCTTCTGGTTTGATGCTCCTCGGGTTTTATCAACGCTTTTCTATGTTTTAATGGGTACTGTCGTTTTAGCATTTCTGCCAATTTTATTAAATCTATTGTCACTTAACGCACTGTTATGGTTCCTTGGCGGAGGCTTGCTTTACATAATCGGTGCAATAATCTATGCTACCAAATTACCAATCCTGAATTTCGCCAAAGGATTTGGCTTTCATGAAGTATTTCACCTGTCTATTTTAGGAGGCAGCTTTTGCCATTTTTGGTTTGTGTTCCGATTCATTCTGGGATAAATAATGACTTTCTATAGTATCA
>JAQVWB010000213.1 GCA_028698695.1 Syntrophomonadaceae bacterium
AGTTCTCAGAGCGATTTTTTTATGCCGGTAGAAAATATAATTAACATTTTGGTCATAAAGCAGGCTGCCGGGCATATTTTTTAATAGTGAAATTAAATATTCTGATACGGGTTTAAAAGCAGAATGGGAGGCGGGTTATTTGGCGGATCATTTAGTTACAATGACTAATCGTAACCAGGTGGAATTATCAGGGGTAACCAATGTAGTAACCTTTGACGAACAGGCAGTAATACTGGAAACTACTATGGGATTACTGATCATTATGGGGGAACAATTGCATATTACCATGCTGAACCTCGACCAAAGCAAAGTGGCAGTCGAGGGAAATATAGCCGCTATGGAGTACAAAGCCCAGGGCAGTGACTTTAAAGCCCGCAGTAAAAGCATCCTTAACCGGTTATTAAAATAATCCTCAAATAAGTTAACTGCCGGGAGGCGTTTATGTCAACTGTACTAATGCAGATTCAAGCTTTTTGCGGTACCCTTTTACTGGGCATTGGAGCCGGACTAATATTCCAATATTATCAAACTGTAATTCGACTGGCCAGGTTGCGTAAATACGCCCTGTATATTGTTGATCTAACCCTGTGGATAGTTATGATTGCAATAATATTTGCCGCCATGTTTTTTATAAATGGTGGTGAAATGCGTATTTATGTTCTGCTGGCTTTATTAATCGGAATGCTGATTTATTACTATAAACTTTCCGGTAAGATGCAATCATTAATCGGGTATACGGCAGAAGCAACGGTGGCAATAATTATAAGGATCATGAAAATAATCAACAAGCCGTTTCTATGGCTGGGAAAAGCCGTCAGAAAGTGGCTTGATGAGTTTAAAAAGCCACCTATGGATGAAGACGAAATCATAACTTAAAAAATAATTTGATATTTAAAAGCAGGAGTTTCTGTTTCTCTGACGAAGAAACATATTTGTAGTGTATTTGTCCACATATTGTGGAAAAGTTGTGGATAGTGTGTAACAAATATGAAGATAGAAATTAGGGGAGCAGAAAAGCTTAGCTTTCGTGAACGACAGGTAGTGGCCTTAAAGGAAACGGGAAAATCAACTGATGAAATCTCCCGCATTCTTAAAATAAGTGCCAGTACCATTGCTACTTTGTACAATCGGGCCCGGTCCAAGGGTTACGAGGTAGTAATCGTGCTTCCCGGTGATGTATTGGGTATATACGGCGGGGAGGATGATGAAGATGCGTAGGACCATAAAACTACCCAGGATAATCAGATCTTTATGCATGCTGGTCATAACGGCTATGTTGCTGGCAGCCCTGGTACCCCGTATAAGCAATATTGTAGACCTCAGCCAACGCGGAGCAATGCTGGAACAGGAAAAGATCCGACTCACGGAAATAAATCAAAAATTAGTCCTTGAGGCAAAAGCGGCTGAATCACCGGAAACAGTGGAACGAATTGCCCGTGAACAATTAGGGATGGTCAAAAAGGGCGAACGTCCTATTACCCCGGTCATTTATGATTAAAGATGGCTTTGCTGTCAGGATTGATGTTGACTACTGCAGCTGGTTTTAATACAATAGACCTAGTATATATCGAGGGGGATCTTAATTTTTATGCCAACCGAACAAACCAATATCGAGCCAGGCAGCATTGTTGAAGGTAAGGTACAGGGGATTACCAGTTTTGGTGCTTTTATTGAGCTTTCCGGGGGAATCGTTGGATTAGTTCACATTTCTGAAATAGCTGATACTTATGTCAAAGATGTACGGGATTTTATAAAAGAAGGTGACATGGTAAAGGTAAAAGTATTAAATGTGGCGGGTAAAAAAATAGGTCTGTCCATGAAACAGGCTAATCCTAAACCAGTGCCGCCGCCAAACCCTGCGCCCAGAGAAAGACGAGAAAGACCCTACGTTCAGGGAGGCCGCAGTCAAGCCTCTTTTAATAATGCTCAACATAATACCCGGCAGTCACCGCCTAATTTGGATGACATGATTACGAAATTCCTCAAAGAAAGCGATGAACGCATGCAACCCCTGAAAAATAAAATCGAACCCAAACGGCGTAATCGCAACTAATAATATAATGAGTACATTAAGCACTTCTGCGGAGGTGCTTTTTTAACGTTATAGGCGTGAGGGGTGAGGGGTTAGGGGTTAGGAAGGTAAAAAGCCATAGGGTATCCCCCTAACCCCTAACAATAATATTTGGAGGATGACAGATGAATTATGCAGCCATAGATATTGGTACCAACTCCTGCCGCCTGCTGGTAGCAGATGCTTCCGAGCCGGGCCGGGCGTTGATGCGCGAGATTCAAACTACCAGAATTGGTGCCGGCGTAGATCAAAATAAACATCTCAGTCCGGAAGCCATGGACCGTACTATTCAGGGGCTGGCTAAACTACAGCAGATAACGCAAAGTTATAATGTCGTTCATGCCCGGATAGTAGCCACCAGCGCTGTACGGGAAGCGGACAACCGGCAACATTTTATAAAACGCGTACAACAGGAAATTGGCTGGGACGTTGAAGTAATTACCGGTGAGGAAGAGGCCCGGCTCAGTTACCGTGGAGTCTGCAGTGGATTGGCCTTTGAACACCTTCCGCTGGTAGTAGACCTGGGAGGGGGAAGCACCGAATTCATGGCCGGGGATGATAAAGAATTAATATCTTTGCCAATTGGTGCGGTTCGTGCCACCGAAGCTGAAATGTCAATAGCGGATATTTATGCCCGTTTAAAACAACTGGGGAATCTTCCTGAAACCTGGAAGGATTATCCGCTGGTAGTGGTGGGCGGTACGGCTACTTCCCTGGTATCGATAAAACATGGTATGGACGAATATAACCGGGATATGGTACATGGCCAGACCCTCACCCGGCAGGAAATCATGGATATCTATGCAATGCTGGAACGCATGCCGCTAAACCTGCGCCGCAGGTTACCCGGGCTGCAACCGGAAAGAGCTGATATTATTAATAAAGGTGCTCTCATCCTGCTTCTGATCATGGACTATCTGGTCCGGGAGGAAATAATCGTGAGCGAAAGCGACATCCTGGACGGCATCATTGAGGAAATGACAAGAGAAGAAATTTAATAGACGTGGATTACCCAGATTATAATCAATTTTTTAGAACCTGACTGGACCTGACTCTTACTGACCCAACCTGACTGAATTATTATAGTCAGGTTGGATTTCTTTGCCCTAACGCTTTGATTGCCTGCGGCTCCTCAGGATGACATTTATGGAACTTTTTCAGCAATCTTGAACGTCCCGGTATAACAACAAACCATGAGTAAACTAATAATCCAATAAAAAATCTGCGGACATCTGCGCGTCATCCGCGTCTATTATTATATCTTAGCGGGTATAGCGTTTATAGGTTCCGGCCATGCCTGCTAGGGAATCCCGGGGGAAACTGGCCGAGTCG